>CALIHW010000043.1 GCA_938020525.1 uncultured Granulosicoccaceae bacterium
TCAATTACATCAACCTCAATGTACTCAGGCAGAGCACCCGGCAGACAGCTAATACCAACATCATTCTCAATCTTGTTGAGTGCACCGCCTTCAGTTTTAACACCAAAGCAGGCTTCTTCATTGAGGTAGTGGATAGGTACACGAACCGAGATAGCCTCATCCATGCGAACGCGCAGAAAATCCATATGCAGAATTCTTTGCTTGTATGGGTGGCGCTGAATATCTTTGATGATGGCTTTTTCGTCAGATCCATCGACCTTTACAGTCAGAATCTGAGAGAAAAATGCCTCGGTCTGGAGGTTGTTGATGATCTCGTTGTGATCGAGAGACAGAGGTGTGGGGTTACTACCACCGCCATATATGATGCCCGGAATTTTGTTTGTCTTACGCAGTCGGCGGCTCGCACCCTTACCATAGTCACTGCGTACTTCCGCGCTCAATGTGAAATCGTTGCTCATTGAGGTTCCTTAAAGGATATTTAGATGAAGTAATTAAAATTTAGTTTGCCGGGTGATTCGCGACCAAAACAACCCAGCAGAACAGTATAACAAAGATCTGACCGATAGCCAGAAAATAAGCCAGGAAAGGGATTCAAAACCCTGGCAGCACTACAACACCTAGCACTCAGTCAGCGCTGATTGCTGATCAGTCCATATACAACGAACTGACAGACTCCTCTTCGTGGATTCGGCGGATAGTCTCGGCCAACATAGTTGCCACAGAAAGCTGGCGAATTTTTCCTGAATCCACAGCAGCCTGTGACAGAGGAATCGTGTCGGTGACTACCAGCTCATCAATTTCTGATTGAGTCAGATTATCCAGCGCCTTGCCGGACAAAACGGCGTGGGTTGCATAGGCGACAACCTTCACTGCACCATGCTCCTTCAGCGCCTCGGCAGCCTTACACAAGGTACCGGCCGTATCGACCATGTCATCAATGATGACGCAGGTCTTGCCGCTAACATCACCAATAATGTGCATTACCTGAGCCTGATTTGCCTGCGGGCGACGCTTATCAATGATCGCAAGATCGGCGTCATCCAACTGTTTCGCTACAGCACGCGCGCGTACTACCCCACCAACGTCAGGAGAAACGACGATCAGATTCTGATGCTTCTGCTTCCAGAGATCACCCAACAGAACAGGTGATGCATAGACATTATCAACCGGGATATCAAAGAACCCCTGGATCTGCTCCGCATGCACATCAACCGTTAGCACGCGATCAACACCGGCAATAGTAATCATGTTGGCAACCAGCTTGGCTGAGATAGCAACTCTTGCTGAGCGCACCCGACGATCCTGCCGTGCGTACCCAAAATACGGCATTACTGCGGTGATGCGATCAACCGATGCACGCCTGAAGGCATCGACCATAATCAGCATTTCCATCAAATTATGATTGGAAGGATTGCAAGTGGTCTGCATAAGAAAGATATCGCGGCCGCGAACATTCTCTAGAATTTCAACCGCGGTTTCGCTATCTGAAAATTCAGTGACAGACGCTTTTCCGAGGGGAATACGCAATTGATTTGCGATTTTCTCTGCAAGTGCCAAATTGGCATTGCCCGAAAACACCATCATGCTTGAATCAGACACTGACACCCGTCCGGCTGAGAAAACTTTTTTGAAAGACCGCCTCTATGGAATACCCGCCAAGACGGATGGAATCCAATAAGATGGCTGGGGCGGTAGGATTCGAACCTACGAATGCCGGGATCAAAACCCGGTGCCTTAACCGCTTGGCCACGCCCCAATTGTCTTACCAGTAATACTATTAACGCTTTCCAACTGTGTCCTGGATGCTGTTGATACCTCTGGCAACAAAGCCCGAAGCATCAGGCAAGCCAGACCGCAACCCTGCCAGCACATTCTGTGCCTGCTCCTGACTATCACTAGCGAGGAATACACATGCTCCTGTACCGGTCAGTCGTGGCTTTTGAATCGCGCCATGTTCATCTCTGACATTGCATTCAATCGCTAGAAGCGACAACGCATCCAGAGCTTCACAAACGGGAAAATAAAGCTCGCTCACCAGCGGTTGGAACACGTTACACAATCCAACACCACTGTGGAAGCCGCGTATTGTGATTGCTGCACAATCACGTGTCAATTGCGGATGTGAGAACAACTCTGCCGTGCTGACATGAACACCGGGGTTTACCACCGTATACCAGCACTCCGGCAGATCAATTGCCTGCAAATTTTCACCTACCCCTTCCGCCCAGGCGCTGCGACCATGAACGAATACAGGTACATCTGCACCTAGCTGAAGCCCGATCTCTGCCAGTTGCTGCAACGACAACCCGGTCTGCCAAAGTGCATTCAAAGCTCGAAGTGTGGTTGCTGCATCAGAGCTGCCACCTCCAAGCCCACCACCCATTGGCAGGTTCTTTTTGATATCAACAGTAACGCCCGACTGACAGCCACTATGTTCTTTAAGCAACGTGGCGGATTGAATAATCAGATTATCTTCATCAGGTACACCTGCCAGCGGCGACCTCATCGCAACAACACCGTCGCTGGTTACCTCAAAACTCAACTCATCACCAAAGTCGAGCAATTGAAAAACCGTTTGCAACGAGTGGTAGCCGTCCGGCCGTCGGCCGGTAATGTGTAAAAAAAGATTAAGCTTGGCCGGTGCCAGCCATGTTTGATCAGTAGCAGGTTTAGTAGACACGCTGGCTAACTCAGATTCCACGGCTCAGATTCACAGCTCTTGGTCCAAAGCTCTGGTTCAAAGCCCTGGTTCTACGGCTCAGATACCAAGGCACAAGATACCAACGCACCGGACTCAGGTACCAACACCCGGTATAGACAATCGACCGTTATCTACCGCTTCAGCGCGACTCCACTTTTTGAATGAGAGATCGATTTTTACACCATCACTTTCAACAACAACCGTCTTCGGCAGATGCATTTCTTCAAAAACTGAATAACGTTTGAAGTCGATATTCCAGCGAGTGTCATCCTCGCCTGTTACAACCATTTGCTCCAGTCGCCCAAAGTCATCACGTTGCAGTTCCATTGCATCACCCGGTAATCCAACTGCCCAGTCTTGCATTTGCTTAATGGGCACTTGAGTACCCAGGATATCAGCAAGCAACGCCTCTGCATTTTGACCTTCAATTGTGCCATTGCGGTCAGTTATACGGGCACCCTTTTTATTTTGCTGTAGATGAACAAGCTGCACACCAAGTGGCCCGAAAAGCTTAATTTCAAAACCCTGCGCGTTGACATCCCAGGCAAATGAAGCGTTGTACTTGCCTTCAGTTTCTGAATCTATAGCGATAGCGCCAAGCGCGCGCCACGGCAAAAAAGCCTTCAGTACTGCCTCGCGCTCAGCAACAGTCTGTGTCGGCACCAGCTCACTGGTATCGGGCATTACATTGCAGGCACCAAGAAAAACCGCCAATGCTATGCTGCATACACTGGCTGAGATTAGCTTTTTAAAGTAAGTTTTGTTCAACGAATATACTTTTTCATAACGGAATTAAGCAGATCATCATCGGGTGCTACACGCAAGGCTTCTTCCCAGACTTTGGTCGCTTGTGTTTGATCACCACTGACCCACAAGACCTCACCGAGATGTGCTGCAATTTCAGTATCAGGTAGCGCTGCATAAGCCTGCTTTAATAACCTCAGTGAATCAGCATAACGCCCCTGCCGATAATATAGCCAGCCAAGACTATCCGTTATAGCAGCATCTTCAGGGTTTAGCTCATACGCTTTCACAAGGTACTCTTCAGCTTGATCGAGCCGCTCATTGCGATCAACCAGAAAATAACCCAACGCGTTAAGCGCATAACTGTTTTCCGGCTGCAGTTGAATAACTTGTAAAAGATCTGTTTCAAAAATCTGGCGTTGATCAAGTCTTTCAGCTACCAGTGCACGTGAATATAAAAGTATCGGAGCATCTTCGTACTGTTCGATACCGTCTGTTAGCAGTTGCAATGATTCTTCATACTGATCATTTGCATTCAACATACGGCTTTCAGAATTAAATAACTCGATTTTAATCGATCGGTCATCAGTAAAGGTTCTGAGCTCTTCGAACAAGCTTCGGCCCTCATCAATCAAACCTACGGTGCCATAAAGCTCAGCGGCACGTATTTGAGCCGGGAAAAAATTATCACCACCATCCACATTACGGTAGCGCTCTATAGCCTCCTGGAAGTCTGTCCTGCTATCCGAGATCCGGCCAAGATAGTAACTGGCATCGTCCTGATGTTTATCGAGCATCACCACCGACTCGAGATATTTTTCGGCGCGACTGATTCGTTGTATGTCTAACGCAAGCAAGCCCGCAGTATAAAGCGCATCAGCGTCGCCGGAGAATTTCGTATAGATAATTTCCAGCTGATCAGCGGCCCGCTCAACCTTCCCGTTTTCAATTAATAAGCGTGCATAGCCGAGTTGCGCGCTCAGATCATCCGGTGATCGAGATAAATAGTCAGTCAACGGTATTAACGCATCATCACCCTGCCCAACGCTCAACTGCATACGTGCACGCGCAAGCAGTGTCTCAACGCTATCAGGGTCAATAGCCAAAGCACGATCAAAAGCCTGCATTGCCATTTCGCGATCACCTTTTGACTGAGCCAGTCTGCCAATACCGTATTGCGTGTCTGCGTTTTCCGGATAGCGGCCTGCCAAACTTTCTAAAAGCTTTGTTCCTACCCGCGTATCACTCTGACGCAGAATCGAATCCACTACAGATGGGATAACAGCACCCGGCTCGCCGCCGGAAAGCTCCACCACACGGTCTATGGCAGCCGTCGCCATCTCGACATCTTCAAGGTGAATCAATGCCTGAGCTCGATGCTGCCAGGCTTCTACGTTTTCCGGAGCCAGCTCAACCCAGCGCGAGGACGCAAGCTCTGCGCGTTGCCAGTCTCGCCCGTAAAGCGCCAGCTTGACTGCCCGCTCGCTAACCCGCGGATCATCGGACGCTACGGATGCGTCATAATAGTTCTCGGCGGCCACATCCACCAACCCCCGGCGTCCCGCAATCTCTGCAGTAATAATGTTGAAAAAGAGGTCAGACTCCTCGCTCAAACTGCGCTCTGGGGCAGCTTTGGCAAATTGCGTGTCGATAGAATTCACAACCACTGACTTTGAATCAGCAACGACGATTTCGGTGTTTGCCTCCGATTGAGAAACACCGGCGGCTTGCAGCGTAGAATGTTGCGCCACAAAGGTATTGCTGCACGCGCCCAAAACAAGACCCAGAAAGCTCGAAAAAGTAACTGTTTTCACAATAATTTTGCTAACCGTAGTGTCCACCGCATATCCAACCTATAATAAGCCTTTCGCACTGTGCTACCTTGCCCAGCATCGCTGGCACCAAGTTTACCGGAAACCCTGGCCTGCAGCGTGAACGCCGCACACTAAATTTCTGCACGGGCCGCAGACCAAACCAGCTCTACAAAGTACCTTAAACTAACTTCCAGGCGAATTTTCAGATCGCTTTGCTAACAACATTTATATGTCACTCGTAGCCGTCGGCCTTAATCACCAGACTGCTCCCGTTGAAATCAGGGAGCAAATAACCTTTGCTCCCGAACGTATTGGCGATGCGTTGCAGCAAATGCAATCTGACCTGCAGGTACCTGAAGCGACGATTATCTCCACCTGCAACCGCACAGAAATCTACTGCGGCATGCCAGGCACAAATACCGACAACGTCGTAAGCTGGCTGCACGACTATCACCAGGCTCCGCGAGATACTTTTTCACCGTTTCTGTTCACTCATTACGATCGCGACGCCGCTCAACATCTGATGCGCGTGTGTAGTGGCCTCGACTCAATGATCCTCGGTGAACCACAAATACTTGGCCAGATAAAGCAGGCGTTTCGCGAAGCCGGTGAATCCGGCACCGTTGGACGCGATCTGACGCTATTGTTCCAGTCGGCCTTTAATGCCGCCAAGCAAGTGCGAACAGATACTGCCATTGGAGCCAGTCCGGTATCAGTGGCCTTTGCTGCTGTCTCTCTGGCAAAACAAATCTTCGGTGATCTGGCAGAACATACTGCACTGTTGATCGGTGCCGGTGAAACAGTCGAACTCGCGCTACAACATCTGCACTCACATAACATCGGCAAAACCATTATTGCTAATCGAACTGCTGCGCGTGCCGACAAGCTTGCGGCAAACTACAACAGCGAAGTAATCACGCTTACAGAAATACCAGACCGTCTCAGTGAAGCTGATATCACTATATCGTCCACTGCATCTCAGCTGCCTATTCTTGGTAAGGGCGCCGTTGAAGCAGCGCTCAAAGCAAGACGTCACAGACCAATGGCAATGATCGACATCGCCGTCCCGAGAGACATTGAACCGCAGGTCAGTCAGTTAAGCGATGTATTTCTCTACACGGTAGATAACCTAAAAGAGATTATTGATCAGGGCATGGAAGCAAGGCAGGAAGCTGCAGTAAAAGCTGAACACATCATTGAAAATCAGGCCAACACATTCATGCAGAAGATGCGTGGCCTGAATGCGGGAGCTACCATCAGTGACCTGCGAGCACACACCAGCGCTATTCAGCAGTCCTCACTGGATGCAGCACTGGCAATGCTCAAAAAAGGCGAAGATCCCGAGAAAGCGTTACAATACTTTGCGCACACATTTACCAATAAACTGCTGCACACCCCCTCCTCGCAATTGAGGCAGGCGAGTGAAGCAGGTGACACAGAAATAGCCGAAGCGGCACGTAAGCTGTTCAAGCTCGATAAAAACAATGCAAGTTAAAGAGTAAGCCGTGAAAGCATCTATAAGAACAAAACTTGAAGGCTTGAAGGAACGCCACGAAGAAATCGCAGCACTACTCGGCGACCCTGACACAATTGCAGATCAAAACCGATTTCGCGATTTATCCCGCGAGTACTCTCAACTTGAGCCGGTCGTAAAAGCCTACAACGACTACATGACAACTTCAGAGGACCTTGAATCTGCCAAAGAGATGGCAAACGATTCAGACCCTGAAATGCGGGATATGGCAAAAGAAGAAGTCGCCGCCGCAGAGAAAACCATTGAATCCCTCGACGGTGAGTTACAGAAACTTCTGTTACCACGAGACCCGCGTGATGCCAACAATGTGTTTCTTGAAATAAGAGCCGGTACCGGGGGTGATGAAGCGGCAATATTCGCAGGCGATTTATTTAAAATGTATTCACGCTATGCAGATGCGCAAGGCTGGCGCGTAGAACTAATCAATCAGCGCGACGGTGAACATGGCGGCTACAAGGAAATCGTAGCAAGACTGATTGGCAACGGGGTATTTTCAAAACTCAAATTTGAATCCGGCGCTCACCGGGTCCAGCGGGTTCCTGAAACCGAATCACAGGGGCGTGTACATACCTCTGCTGCAACTGTAGCAATACTGCCTGAGGTCGAACAGGTGGAAGAAATTCAAATAAACCCGGCTGATTTAAGGGTCGATACTTTCCGTGCCAGTGGCGCTGGTGGGCAGCACATTAATAAAACCGACTCGGCCATACGTCTAACCCACATACCCTCAGGCATTGTGGTTGAATGTCAGGATGAACGTTCGCAACATAAAAACCGCGCACGCGCTATGTCACTGCTCCAAGCACGACTCCTTAATGATGAAATAGAAAAACAACAGGCAGAAGAAACCGAATCAAGGCGCTTGCAGGTGGGTAGCGGTGACCGCTCTGAACGTATTCGCACTTACAACTACCCTCAGGGTCGTGTCACTGATCATCGGATCAATTTAACGCTCTATAAACTCGAAGAAATTATGAATGGCACGATGGAACAGGTCGTTGACCCGTTGCTTGCTGAGCACCAGGCTGATCTTCTGGCAGAGATGGGTGAATAAAGCCGCCGGGAATAAACAGCTGAGTGAATAAAGACAAGTCCCTGGTGTCGCTGCTGTCATCAGCATCGACTAAACTTACCCCTCACTCTGACAGCGCCAGGCTCGATGCTGAACTACTACTCTGCCACTGTCTGAAAAAAGACCGCACATACCTCTACACATGGCCCGAGCACATCCTTGATGCACAGCAAGTGGCATCACTTGATGCGTTAATAGAGCGACGCATTGATGGCGAACCCATAGCCTACCTCACCGGTTCAAGAGAATTCTGGTCGGCTGAATTCAATGTAACTTCAGCTACGCTTATCCCACGTCCGGACACTGAAATTCTGGTAGAGCATGCACTTTTAAAACTTGCCGATACGCAGGGCCCGTTCATAGACCTCGGAACTGGTGCAGGTGTTATTGCTATCTGCGTCGCATTGGAGCGAGCAGATATTGAAGTCTATGCCACAGATATAAGCGATGCGGCACTTGAAGTGGCTCGCGCCAATGCTACAAAGCTTGGAGCAACAGTTAACTTTATAACCTCCAATTGGTTCGAAAGACTGGAAGCACAAAAATACGCTGTCATAGCATCCAATCCACCCTACATTGCAGCAGAAGATCCCCACCTGCGCAAAAACGGTCTGCCCTATGAACCAATAAATGCATTGCAATCCTGTGACAATGGTTTTGCCGATATCACTGCTATTATTAACGCATCATCGGCTTACCTTCAGCCGAACGGATGGCTACTGCTTGAACATGGGCACACACAAGCCGAGCGCACAAGAGACATCATGCTGAAACAAGGCTTTGGCAATATAGAAACAGTGCCGGATTTATCTGGTAATGACAGAGTCACGTTCGGGCAATTTACATGACGAACAACGCACCGGCTGCAAGCACTGGAATCACCGTTGACAACACATACGCCGCTATAGATCTCGGATCAAACAGCTTTCATATGGCTGTCGCGAGCACCACCGACTCTCACCTGCAGATGATCGACAAGCTGCGACAACCAGTGCGACTCGGCGCAGGCCTGGACAAAAAAAACAACATCACTGCAGAGACAATGCGGAAAGCACTTGAGTGCTTATCTATGTTCGGCCAGAGACTCAAAGACGTGCCGTCTGCACAAATTCGCGCCGTGGGTACTAATACGCTACGACGAGCTCGTAATGCAGATGAGTTCAATGAGCGGGCATTGGAGTTACTGGGTGTGCCTATAGAAATCATCGCTGGTCGTGAAGAAGCCAGACTCATCTATACAGGTGTCACCTACGGTGTCAGAGACAACAATAAACGACTTGTCATAGACATAGGTGGCGGCAGCACGGAATTCATTGCAGGCACCGGCACTAAGGCCAATATTGTTGAGAGCATTAACCTCGGCTGCGTCAGCGCTAATACCCGTTGGTTTAACGGCGACAACAACAGTAAAAAGCTCGGTAAACAGTTTGAAAAAGCGATTGCCAGCAATAGGCTTGAAGCAGACGCAATAGTACCTGCCTATCTTAAACATGGCTGGGACATATGCGTTGGCTCAAGCGGCACAATAAAAGCCACTGAAAAAATCCTGCAAGCTTTTCACCCTGATGAAAGCGGTATCCATCATGAGCGGCTGCAAACGTTGATAGAAAAAATTATCAAAAAAGGGCCTGACATACTAAAAGACATAACAACCATTGGTGATGACAGACGCGCCGTTATCCTTGGTGGGCTGTCAGTCGTCAGTGCGGCATTTGCGGCACTGAACATAAAAACCATGCAGGTCTCTCATTCCGCTTTAAGAGAAGGCGTAATAGTCGATCTTGCCGGTGACTCAATGAACGACCACGTCAGACGCAATGCTGTAGATGACATGCAACAACGCTTTAGAGTAGACACTGATCAGGCAGCCAGAGTATTTGCCACCGCAGAAGCGCTGTTTAAGACTGCAGCAAAAAAATGGAACCTCGATAAAAAACGAGACTGGGCAGCACTACGCTCGGCAAGCCACTTGCATGAAGTGGGTTTGTCCGTGGCGCACGTGCAATACCACAAACACGGCGACTACCTATTGCGCAACGCAGATATGCTGGGCTTCTCGAGAAACGATCAAAGCTTTATCGCAGCACTGGTACGCAATCATCGCAGGAAGATAGACACCACAGTCACCGATGCAATGAACAAGTCAGAGCGATCACGTTACTATAAGCTATTAAGTTTGCTCAGGCTGGCCGCCCTGTTTCACAGAACCCGAAATGCAGATCACTCACTTGAAGTTAAAGCTGAATTTTCAGATAACACCCTCCACCTCAAAATTTCACTGGAATGGTTAAAGCAACACCCGCTTACGTGTGCGCATATAGAGGATGAAATTGATAAGCTTGCAGGAATTGGCTTTCAGCTTAGCTTGAATAGCGTGTGAATCCACAGGGCCAAACAGTCACCCTACCCGCTGCAGCAGACAATCCCACAAAAAATAGCGGGCCTCTTCGTAGGGGGCATAAACGACAGCGCATCCACCATTTCACTTGCAACTTTACGTCTCTAAGCAGGCAGCATATCCCAGATTTGGCCTTGCAGTTTCCTTCCATTAGCAGCTTTTGAACGGCGCCGACCGTCTGCTCCCCAAGCGCCCCACTGCTTAAAGAAGAAATTCACATCTTGCTCAATGCATTGATCCCGCACTGCGGTAGCCCAGCTTTCTTTCATCGGGCGCGCTTTGCTACCCGACTCCCCTCCTACTATCACCCAATGAATGTTTCTGAGTTGTAGCTTACCCAAATCTTCAAGTAGCGGCTCCACCGAAAGAAATCTCGTTTTAGATTGGATTGCTGCAAGATCTTTAATGCGCGGCTTACCGTACTTTTTGTCTTCGACGGAAACACCAAGCCATGCGTTATCTGGCACACACCTGTTAGAGAAATAGCTACGCATATTCTCACTGCGCTTGGTGAGAATTTGATAAGTGTGCTGTGGCGTGTTTTCGATAACCTCCATAACATCATCAATAAAACCTTTGGAGATACCACTCTGAAACAAATCACTCATTGAATTGACAAAATACATAGTCGGCTTCTATCTGCTGAGTGGCTGACTGAGACGCTCCGGAAGAATGCTCAGTTTAAAACCGTTGTCATAGCCCGGAGCATTCATTGCCTGCAGCCGTTTTGCCATGCACGCCGCATAGCAATTTTTGCAGCCGGGAGAGATTTTGGTGCAACCGGTGACCGGATTCCAGGTTTTTTCAGTCCACTCTATTTTGCTCATTACACTCAATCACGTGTTGTGCTTAGCCAGAATATCTTTGGATACTTTACTCGCAAGCCCCCTTGCTTTTGGGCTGCGGCTGGATACGGCGAAATAAAATAAAAAAAGTGGTCCGTCGGGGTCTTTTGGATGACAGGTTTGTATAGTGCTTTTTCCCAGTCGTTGGTGCCCAACCATCTGTCCCAGTGTCTCTTTCCATTCAGGTTTGATCTTCGCGCCGTGTTTTGGAGTCATCCTGAGAATTACAGAAATTGGAAACAGCAACCATAAGTCAATTTTTTCAGACCGTGCAATCGGGGCGAGTGTGTTCCATTCGAGCTGAGTACTGAAAGGGTCTAACAACACGACAGCTCTGTCTAAATGTTTAAGCTTCCGACAAAATTCCGGTATGAAGATATTGGCATCTTGCGAGTAAGTAGCAATATTCTTGTTGCAGTGTTTCGCTTTTACTTGTTCAAGTTCAGCCACAAACTCTGCATTGATGTCGTTAAAGTGATACTTATCCCGAGTGTTGCATAAATCAGCAAGCAGGTTAGTTTTTCAGGCTGGTATATCAGTGTAAAATACATAAAAGAGGAAGGATGCTGCATTTCACTGTCGGTGAATTATAAGTACATAATATTTTTGCCGAAATATGGGGAGCAATGGCAGATTGAATTGAGATAAA
>CALIHW010000044.1 GCA_938020525.1 uncultured Granulosicoccaceae bacterium
GTCCCGGGTGGCCCGATCAACAGCATGTTGTGGCCGCCACTTGCAGCAATTTCAAGTGCACGGCGCGCCTGATACTGACCACGTACATCTGCAAGATCAGGCATTGATCCGAGGCATTGGTCTGTTACCGATGGCGTTGGCTCAAGCTGCCGCAACCCGGACGGCGAGACGAGTTGATTGCATAAATCCAACAGTGTGTTTGCAGCATAAACCTCACAGTGCTCCGCCAGACTAGCCTCGGCACTGTTCTCCGCGCTGACTACCAGTGCCCGGTCGCTATTTTGCGTTGCAAGTGCGGTAGGCAATGCACCATCAACACCACGCAGTTCACCTCCCAAAGCCAGTTCACCAATAAACTCAAAACGCTGCAGCAGTCCACTATCAAGTTGACCGGATGCGGCGAGTAACCCGAGTGCAATGGGTAAATCAAATCGACCGCCAGACTTCGGCAGATCAGCAGGAGCCAGATTAACGGTGATTCGACTGGGTGGAAATTCAAATCCGGAGTTGAGCAAAGCTGCCCGAACCCGGTCTTTGCTTTCACGCACAGCCGTCTCCGGCATACCGACTATAGACAACGAAGGTAATCCGCCGGATAGGTGAATTTCAACGGAAACAGGGACTGCTTTTACACCAACTAGCGCGCGACTCTTTACTACAGACAAATTCACAACTATTACAACCGTTACTTCGAAAGGATTACTTCTGTTTACAACAACCGGTTTTTACACCTTTGGTTTTTGACTTCACACTGATTAGCGACTCGTCTTGTGTGGCTGACTCTCTTGCTGACTTTCTGGCAGCTCCTCAAGCCGCTTCTCCAGCCGCTTCTCCAGCCGGTCCAATTTTTCGCGTGTTCTTTCCAATAACGCCACTTGAATATCAAATTCCTCACGTGTGACCAGATCCATCTTAGCCAACGCAGACTGAACTGTAGCACGGGCATTCTTGTCAAAATCCGCCTTTAGACCAGCAGCACCCGGCGGCAGGGCCTGGCCCAGCTTTTCTACCAACTCATCCAGCAACATACCGCTCTTTCTCATGACATTAGTCTCTTAACACTGTAGCGATAGATTGTATCGTTTTGATTAGAGCTTACCCAGTACAAACCACCAGTCTGGTGACGGACGTTTCAGTAAAACCGCATTATTAAACTGTGACCGAATCGTCTTTTGCAGGTTTTACTCCCCAATTCAATGACTTCCACGCTGATTACATAAAGGTTAAAACAAAATTCTATCCTCAAAATTCCTTCAAAAACGCTACAATTGGCCTTCTGGGATGCCGGATGGCAACTTGCATGGACCACAGACAGGCAACGCTGAATAATCGACACAAGATCTTGTCTGGCAGTACTGACGTATATAATAAGAAAAACAATAAAAAATGATCAGATCAGGTACATCAAAAGACGCTAACCGACGAAAAGGCCGTGCACTGCAACCAGGCGTATTGATTCTTGCAGAAATTGCATTCGCAACACTTTTGCTCTATCTCGCTAATCAGCCCCTGCATATGGCAGATTTTGATATCGCAACTGCTGCAATTGATAGCGATATTGCCAGCCCAACGATTACTAGCCGTGAAATTGCCAACCCTGAGATTGCCAACCGTGAAATTGCTAACCGAGAGATCGCCAGGATGGAACCGACCCAGCAATTAGCCACGGTTCAGAACAGTGAAGCAGCGACCGATTTCACAACAGCTGCCAGTGTTGCGTCCATATCAGCCAATATCAACGCCACAATCACACCAATCAGAAACTAGGTCGTCTCAAGCTCGAATAGCTACTGCCGGGACATATCTCAATAAATTGAAATCACAGCCGTATCGTTGTAATGAGCAGGAACTGCTGGCCTAACAATCCGAAAGTTTGCTAGACTACCCGTATTGATTGGCACCGAAGGTGCGATCCAAACGGCAAATTTAGCCGAACCGCAGCACAACTGCGACACAGCAGCGCAAAATATATAGCAGACAAATAATTCTGCCAGCGATTGCTGATACGGGCCACAGATGGGCCAGAGGAAAGCCAAAATCCCAACACCAACACATGTGTAAGGGGCAGGCTAGGAATTTAGCAAAATACGCCACTCAAAACACTGAATGAGTTTTCTAATAGATGTTTGTTCGCGTTGAACTGATAACTGATCAACAGCAGCAAGAATGCTGAATAGAATTTCACCAGGCCGCCGGCATGTCGACTTATCCTCGGCTAGTAAATCTGCTGCGTTTCCCTAGCGGAACTGCCTGGTACCTGACCTGCGCGCATTGCGCAGTCACTGTCCTACTGAAGAAGCGATAAGCCCAAAGAAGCAGCAATATGTCAGAGACACCTAATAATAAACCAACAAGCAAGCCTGCTAGCAAACCGGCCAGTAAACCAGCCACTGCCAACAGGCGTCCACGCAAGCCTCGCCCGGATGATGCTCCATCAGCGAGCAGCCAGACAACTAACCAGGCAAACGGTCAGCAAAACGGCAAGCCCAAGCGCCGGCCAGCACAGAAGCCACGGCGACCCCAGAACAAGAATCAGCAGGGCCGACCACAACGAAATGCTGACAACTTCGGCAACCAGGCTCAGGGTAACAATCAGCCGAGCGGCCAGCACAACGGCAATCGCAGAATGCCAAACAGTAACCGGGCGCAGACAAACGGACGAAATGGTCAAAATCGAAATGCCCAGAACCGAGGCGTGCAGAACCGAAATGGTCATAATCCAAACGGAAACAGTTGGAACTATGGCTCCGATTCATACGGCGGCTTTGATCAATATAGAAGCAGCGATTGGTACAGAGAAGATCAAGCTCGGTTCGCGTCGCAACAAATCGCCGCAGAGCGCGCTGAAGCAAGAGCTGAATCAGGCCAGACCGACAGCGGAGCTAGAAATCAAAACAAGCGTAACCCGCGCAATCGCAATAATGGTCGCACCACTCGTAATCCTGCAACAGCCAGCGACAATTCCAGTGCTACTCCCGGTAACACGGAATCCGATGGCGTGAAGCCGGAACAGGCGCAAAGGCAAGATGCAGATCCAGGCAATGGAGAGGTGCAAAATACAGCTACCGATTCTTCGATAGAAACTAACAACGAAACAGCTAAACGCGAAACTGGTAAATCCAGACGTGCTCCGTGGCGAACCCAAAAGCACGCTACTGCTCGCAAAGCCGATGCAGCACCCAAATCAGACGATTCAGAGGGCAGCGCTGCGACCTGATCATGTTGGCAACTCCTAATAACCCTGATTGACTGCCCTGTTTTAGCGATCCTGATCAGGTAGCTCTGGCCACAATCAAGTGAAGACAAACCGGCAAGTGAAGACAAACCGGGTTAGACAACCTTATAAGGCAACGGCAATTAAACTAAGAGAGATGCGGAGCTGCAAGATATTCCGACGACTGCATCTCGCTCAAACGACTGATCGTTCGATCGAACTCAAATTCAAGCCGATTCCCGGCATATAACAGCTCTGGTCGAGTTTCGGCAGTTACCACGAGCTTCACACCACGATCATAAAATTCATCGATCATATTAATGAACCTGCGTGTTGCATCATTGGTGGTATCGTTCAACACCGGTACATTTCCAAGCAACACGGTATGGTGCGCACGAGCAAGTTCAATATAGTCATCGGTAGAACGCGTCGTGTCGCACAACTCATCAAACTCGAACCAGGCGATTCCATCTGCAAGCAATCTTGATTGAATATCCCGACCGTTGATTTCGATTAATCCAGCCTCTTCAAACTCGCCTGATGCGATCATCGCTTTAAACTGTGCGGCGAGTGTCGCATCCGAATCATCATCCAGCGGTGCGCGATAGACCTCTGCGTTTTGCAGTAGCCGCATGCGGTAATCAATATCACCACCCAGGAAGACTACATCCAGATGTTTTTTTATTGCTTCAATCGCTGGTAAAAATCGGGCGCGTTGCAAGCCATCTTTGTATAAGTCAT
Source organism: uncultured Granulosicoccaceae bacterium (assembly GCA_938020525.1). Classification (GTDB taxonomy): domain Bacteria; phylum Pseudomonadota; class Gammaproteobacteria; order Granulosicoccales; family Granulosicoccaceae. The sequence goes on from CALIHW010000044.1 coordinate 3,956, forward strand.
CAGGCTCTATATTGGAAGTAGTTACAACAGAAACACCGCGCTTGAAAAGCCCTTGTAGCAAGCCACCCATCAACATCGCATCAGTAATATCGTTAACATGCATTTCATCAAGCACAAGAACAATACAATCACTTGCAATAGATTCTGCCACTATCTCCAATGGTGATTCTGCATGCTTAATACTTGATAGCTGATCATGAACTGCCTGCATAAACCGGTGGAAATGCACTCGCTTTTTTCTCTTTGTTGGTAAGCCTGTATAAAACATATCGCAAAGCAGCGTTTTACCTCGCCCCACTCCACCCCAGAGATACAGCCCTGTCACCGGTGCTACCGTCGGTGTGGCTTTCGGCTTACCAAACAAACCACTAAAGAAACCGCCTTTGCTTGTTATTGGTTCAGGTGTGTTTTCTGATGCAAGCAATCGATTGTAGAGATCCTGCAATCTACCCACTACTTCGTGTTGCAACGGATCCGATTGAAGCCGCCCTGATTCAATGGCTAGCCGATAAGCTGCAATCGGAGGTACTTGACTCGTGGACGGTGGTTTATCTGTAGATACTGTTTTTTTGGAGTTCATTAATAATGATGTTGGCAAGTAATAGTTAAAACAACAAGCGCGGTATTCTAATCAAGCCACGGTGGTAAATATTTCCACGCTTGTGATAGCTGCGTATCGTGCATGGGTGTATCCGGATCCAGTTGATTTAACAGATGCCAGAATTTCTCAGAATGGTTCATATGCACCGAGTGTGACAACTCGTGCAATATGACATGTCGCAACAGCTGCTCGGGTAAAAACAATAATTTATAATTGAGGCTTAACGTACCTCGGGATGAATAGCTACCCCATCGCGTTTTCTGGCCTCGCACAACGAGTTTCTTGTAATTCAATCCTGACTCTTCGGACAACTCTTCCGCGAGGCCTGCATAATGCTGCTTTGCATAGTCCTTCAGCCAACTGACAAAAAGACTTACAAGACTCTCATCATCCGCCTCGGCAGGTTGCGATATTTCGATCCTGCTCCCCTCTTGCTCCAGATTGATCCGGTTTCCGCTAACTTCACGATACATAAGTTCAAATTCAGTACCTGCCGCTTGCAGATAAAGCTGCTTTGGCGGCCAGTTTTCATCAAAACGCCCGGGCATAGATTCGATTCGCCTGAGCTGATCGTCGATCCAATCCTGTCGGGATGTCAGAATCTTTGGTACCAGCTGATGATCAAATCCCTCTGGTACAACAACCTCGAGCCCGCACCGGCGACTGACTTTTAGCGTCACATTACGGGCCCGCTGCGATTCACGTACATTGTAATCAATATTGGCGATCAAAATTATTGGACCTTTCTGGCCATCTCTGACCAATTCTGTAACCCCGAAGCTAAATGAACAGTCATTTCCTCCCGGTATAAAGAATCCGGTTCTATAATCAACCAGACCTGTAATAAGATAGTGCAGATTTTTCTTGCTTGCTCCAGACCGCACCAACTGGAATCGCAGCCTTTACCAGCATAATAAAAACCCACTGGATATAACCCCATGGATTTACTCGGTACCGCTAGTCTATTGATGACAGTCACTGCACTGTTTTCTTACATCAACTATCGGTTTATTCGTCTGCCGACCACAATTGGCATTATGGTCGTTTCCCTGGTCTTTTCGCTTTTAATGGTGTTGTTATCAAAAGCCGGGGTGTCCTTCGGAGTCGAGTATACGAAAAAGTTACTCTCCGGAGTCGATTTTGTCGCAACGTTAATGGAAGGCATGCTCAGCTTTCTGCTGTTTGCGGGCGCTCTTCACATTAATCTGAACGAATTGAAAGACAAAGCCTGGTTAGTCGGCATACTCGCATCAGTCGGTGTGATTACCAGCACCTTCCTGGTTGGCATTGCATCTTATTTTCTGCTCGGGCTATTCGGCTTGGAGATGCCATTTATCTACTGCCTGTTGTTTGGCTCGCTGATCGCACCAACGGACCCGGTAGCAGTACTGGCTATCTTAAAAACAGCTAATGCAAGCAAATCTCTGGAAACCAAAATTGCCGGCGAATCACTGTTTAACGATGGCATCGCCGTGGTTGTTTTTCTCGTCGTGCTCGGCATTGCTGTTGGCGATTCACACGCAGCTACGCCACTGGGTGCCGCGAAATTATTTGTTCAGGAAACAATCGGTGGTGGAATATTCGGCTTTATCATCGGCTACTTCGTTTACCGCCTCGTTAAGTCAATTGACAACTACCACGTCGAAGTACTGTTAACTCTGGCACTGGTGATGGGTGGCTATGCAGCAGCGCGCGCTATGCACATATCAGGTCCGATCGCGATTGTAGTCGCGGGTCTTCTTATTGGTAATCAAGGTCGGAGCTTTGCAATGACAGATACCACGCGCGAAAATCTGGATACTTTCTGGGAGCTAATTGACGAAATTCTCAACGCCGTTCTGTTTATGTTGATCGGTCTGGAAGTGATTGTCCTGAGCATAACCGGCGACTACATCATTGCAGGTGTCATTATGTTCTTCGTTGTACTCGCTGCAAGATTTACAGCCGTGGGCATACCGGTTTCCCTTATGAAGCTGCGCCAAAGCTTCCATCCTCACGTAATTACCATTCTCACCTGGGGCGGCATCAGGGGAGGCATATCAGTCGCGTTGGCTCTATCACTACCCAAAGGACAAGAACGCGACATCATCGTCGCCATTACCTATGTGATCGTCATCATGTCTGTCACCCTGCAGGGCTTGTCGATCAAGTCACTGGTTCAATATGCAGCAGGCAAGTTTCCGGAGCCCAAAAACCCGATTGCCTAGCGAGCATTATTTACGAGGCTATCAACAGGATAGAACGAAAAGCTATTGATAAAGTACCAAAAGCGCCGGCGGGATCATCAGCGAACAAAGCAGTTTAAATATTCGTCACCAGAACAAAATCTGGCGTCTCATCCAACCAACCCTCCTTGGCACGTGGCAGGCCAGGGTACAGGCCAGGGTATTGGTGTTTGCGGGCAAAGGGCGGCGACTGCACGAACAGGCTAAAGCAAACACACTGAATTCACACCACGGCCGAGAACCTCGCTATAATTCAAAGGATTCCGTTCATACCAGCTTGTTCGGGCCGAATCATAGGTATTGGGGCTTAAATTTCACGATGTGTACCACGTTGAAATCCGCAGCCACAATCTGATATCCCTACAGAATCACACAAGAGCGCAAGTTCACTACGATGTCGAATACACAAAACATTTGTCTGATCGGTGGCAGTGGTTTTCTCGGTACCGAACTCGCGGACCAGCTGTCGCGCCTCAGTGCAAAGAAGATCACAGTACTGACTCGAGACCTCAGAAAAATGCGCTCGCTGCGCGTGGTACCAACAGTCAACGTTGAACAGGTTGACCCCTACGACGCCGATGCACTGGCGGATGCGTTTGAAAATCAGGATATCGTAATCAATCTGGTTGGTATTCTAAACACCAGTGTTGGCCGCGGAGGCACGTTCGAGCAGGCACACGTGCAACTTGCAGAGAACATTGTTACTGCGGCGTCAAGGAAAAACACCCGCGTTATTCAGATCAGCTCCCTGCACGCAGATGCAGAAAACGGCCCCAGTGAGTACCTGCGTACCAAAGGCCGCGCCGCAGACTTATTGAATCACTCTGGATTACCGGTAACAACTTTCTGCCCTTCGGTAATGTTTGGCAACAGCGATGGATTGTACACACGCTTCGCTAATCTACTGCAGGCCATGCCGTTTATGCCGCTTGCTTGTGCTGAAGCACGCTTTGCACCTGTTTACGTGGGAGATGTTGCCAACGTTATTGTGGATGCAATTGATAACCCCGATACAATAGGCCAGTCATACAACCTGTGCGGCCCTGAAGAATTTACTCTGCAGGAAATTGTTCAATACACTTCTGAAGTTCTAGGAATAAAAAGAAAGATTATTCCGCTACCAAATAGCATTGCAAAAATACAGGCTTTCATGATGGAGCTAATCCCTGGCAAGCCTTTCAGTCGTGACAACTACAATTCAATGAAAGTAGACAGTGTGTGCGAAAACAGTGATTCTCATCAGCCAACTCCTGTCTGTAAAATTGTTCCAACTTACCTTGGCAAAATGAATCGTCAGAGCCGCTTGCAGCACTATCGTGAACTAGCCAGACGTGACGTGCCAAACAAATAGCCTGAATAAATAGCCAAGACGAAAAGCCAGAACGAATAGCCAGAACGAATAATCTGGCGCACACCGATGTAATACCAGACTATTGTTAAACCAGGCTGAGGCCTTTGCCTGGCACTCTGATAGTTTCTGTCACCTCGTCTCCATTGTACGAGAATAGATAAACATCAAAGCCCCACAGCCTGTGAAGATGCTTCAACACTTCTTCTGAATTGCGGTTCAGTGGCCTGCGACTATTTTGTTGATGGTGCAACGACAAGGATCGATCACCCCTCACATCGACGTCATAAACCTGAATATCAGGTTCCTGTGCACTAAGATTGTAGTGTTGTGCCAAAGTATCTCTAACCTGTCGATAGCCGTTTTCATTATGAATCGCAGATACCTCTATCGCATCTGACCGATCATTGTCAGTAATATAGTAAAGTTGAAAATCCCTGATCACCGTAGGTGACAGATACTGTTGAATAAAGCTCTCATCCTTGTAGTTCTGCATAGCGAAGTGCAGCGATGATAACCAGTCACTACCAGCAAGATCCGGGAACCAGTGTTTATCTTCATCAGTGGGTGACTCACAAATTCTGCGGATATCCCTCATCATTGCAAAACCAAGTGCGTAAGGGTTTATACCGCTAAAATACGGGCTGTCAAAAGCTGGTTGTGCAACAACACTGCTGTGCGAGTGTAGAAACTCCAGCATAAAACCTTCTGTAACCAGTCCTTGATCAAATAGATCGTTAAGAATGGTGTAATGCCAGAAAGTCGCCCAGCCCTCATTCATCACCTGTGTTTGACGTTGCGGGTAAAAATACTGTGCAATTTTTCTTACTATGCGGACGATCTCACGTTGCCAGGGTTCCAGCAACGGCGCGTTCTTTTCAATAAAGTAGAGTAGGTTTTCCTGTGGCTCAGACGGAAAACGTGCAACCTCGCTGGTAGCTGCAGAAGATTTACTGCGCGGGATGGTACGCCACAAATCATTCAATTGTCTTTGTATGTACTCTGCCCGCTCCTCCTGCCGGGCTTTTTCTTCTGCCGCAGATATCGGATAAGGTCGCTTATACCGATCAGTACCATAATTCCTCAGCGCATGACAGGAATCAAGAATACGCTCTACTTCAAGAGCACCATGTCGTTCTTCACAGTCAGCAATGAACTTACGCGCAAAAACCAGGTAATCAATAATGGAACTGGCATCCGTCCAGCTCTTGAATAAGTAGTTGTTTTTGAAAAACGAGTTATGTCCGTAGCACGCATGCGCAATAACCAGCGCCTGCATCATCATACTGTTCTCTTCCATAAGATAGGCAACACAAGGATCACTGTTGATCACAATCTCATACGCGAGTCCCATTTGACCTCGCTGGTATCCCCGCTCTACATTGAGAAATTCCTTACCAAAAGACCAATGGTTATAGCCAATCGGCATACCCACTGATGCGTAGGCATCCATCATCTGATCAGAACGGATTATTTCTATCTGATTCGGGTAAGTCTCAAGGCCGTAAGACTTTGCGATTCTGGCAATTTCCGTGTCATACTTTTCGATAAGCTCAAAAGTCCATTCCGAACTTTCTGATATTACAGCCATGGCTATAACCCCGCCAATTGACTGTGTTTCTGTTTGTCAGCCTGGCGCTGAAATAACTCACGAAACACTGGATAAATATCTGCGTAATCTTCAATATCTCGCAACGCAAATGCGTCACCATGCTGTTCAGCGAGCTTCTCGTAATAATTCCACAGCTCCTGATGCCCACGATCAGTAATTTCTATGTAGCAGTAATACTGCAACAACGGCAGCAACTCATTGGCTAACAAATCGTGGCAGATTGATGAGTCATTTGTCCAGTTGTCTCCATCCGATGCTTGAGCGCCATAAATATTCCACTCAGAAACGGGGTACCTGTCATCGACAATCTCCTGCATCAATTTTAATGCACTGGAGACAACAGTACCGCCTGTTTCACGAGAATAGAAAAACTCCTGCTCATCAACTTCCTTGGCGGTTGAATGGTGGCGAATAAAAACCACATCCGTTTTTTCGTAATTTCTTTGTAAAAATAGATAAAGCAGAATAAAAAATCGCTTGGCAATATCTTTGGTGCGCTGATTCATCGAGCCGGAAACATCCATCAGGCAAAACATCACAGCTTTTGATGTTGGCTGAGGTTGTTTCTTCTGTATGTTGTACTTAAGGTCAAAATCATCAATGAATGGAATATTGCCAAGTTTGCGCTGAAGTTCTTCAAGCTCCTGCTGCAAAGCCACCAGTATGCTTCCGTCTGCGGTCTCAAGCTCCGCAATAATCTCTCTCACCCGACGGCGCTTTTTAGCGCCAAGTGCAATTCTTCTTGCATAGGCACTGCGCATTGATCGAACTACATTAAGTTGATTGGGCGTGCCTTCCTCACTGATTCCGGCCTTTACCAATTTAAAAGTTTCGCTTGCTGCGAGTTGACGACGCACCAGATTCGGCAACTCCAAATCTTCAAACATAAATTCGAGAAATTCATCCTGAGTGATCTGAAAAACAAACTCGTCCATGCCCTCGCCGGCGTCAGAGGCGGACCCACCACCCGCACCGCGGCCACCGCCACTATCCGGTCGTTTGATTCTGTCACCGGTTACAAAATCTTTGTTACCGGGCAGTACCCGCTCTCTGACACCGCCTTTTCCATGACCAAATGCAGGCTCACTGATGTCCTGCTGCGGGATACCGATATTCTCCCCGCGCTCCATATCAGTAATACTGCGTTTACTTACCGCATCAGATACCGCTTGCTTAATATGTTTTTTATAGCGCTTGATAAAACGCTGCCTGTTAACAGCGCTTTTATCTTTGCTATTCAATCTGCGATCAATGATGTAACTCACATCAACTCTCCGCCGAGCTTTCTGTCTGTGAGGTTAACGCTGATAGTATTCATACTACTGAGATTTGCGAACTCGTAAATACCACTCGGCCAGCAGTCTTACCTGCTTTTCTGTATAACCTCGCTCGACCATTCGTTTAACAAACTCATCGTGCTTCTTCTGCTCGTCCCCAGAAGATTTAGTATTGAAAGAAATTACCGGGAGTAGATCTTCGGTACTTGAAAACATTTTCTTTTCTATCACACTGCGCAATTTCTCGTAGCTTGTCCATGCCGGGTTATTGCCATTGTTATTTGCACGCGCGCGCAACACAAAATTCACAATTTCATTGCGGAAGTCTTTCGGGTTACTGATACCGGCAGGCTTCTCGATCTTCTCCAGTTCTTCGTTCAAAGATAATCGATCAAACATTTCACCGGTTTCCGGATCACGATATTCCTGATCCTGAATCCAGAAATCCGCATAGGTAACATAACGATCAAACAGGTTCTGACCGTATTCAGAATAAGATTCAAGGTAAGCTGTCTGAATTTCCTTACCGATAAAGTCAATGTAGCGTGGTGCGAGGAACTCCTTAATATGCCCCATGTAGCGATCATGCAGCTCTTTAGGGAATTGCTCTTTCTCTATCTGTTGTTCCAGTACGTACAATAAGTGCACTGGATTAGCAGCAATCTCTGTAGTATCAAAGTTAAACACTTTGGACAAAATTTTGAACGCGAATCTTGTAGATAATCCGGTCATACCCTCATCTACGCCAGCGTTATCACGGTACTCCTGAATGGACTTAGCCTTTGGATCTGTGTCTTTTAGGTTTTCTCCATCATAGACACGCATCTTTGAGTAAATGCTTGAATTTTCCGTTTCTTTGAGTCGTGAAAGTGCAATAAATTGCGCCAGCATTTTCAGCGTGTCGGGAGCACAATGAGCATTCAACAAAGAACTGCCATTCAAAAGCTTCTCGTATATCTTCACCTCTTCAGAAACACGAAGACAGTACGGCACTTTGACAATAAAGATTCGATCAATAAATGCTTCATTATTTTTATTATTTCGGAAGGTTTGCCACTCTGATTCGTTAGAGTGCGCCATGATGACTCCATCAAACGGAATAGCACCAATACTTTCTGTACCGTTGTAGTTGCCTTCCTGGGTGGCAGTCAGTAATGGATGTAGCACCTTGATTGGAGCTTTGAACATCTCTACAAATTCCATAAGCCCCTGGTTGGCAAGACAGAGCGCACCTGAATAACTGTATGCATCCGGATCACTTTGCGGAAAATCCTCAAGCTTTCTGATGTCCACTTTACCGACAAGAGCAGAGATGTCCTGATTGTTCTCATCTCCAGGTTCGGTTTTAGACACACTGGTCTGGTCAAGTATCGATGGGAATTTTTTCACCACGCGAAACTGGCTGATGTCGCCACCGAACTCATGCAGCCGCTTAACCGCCCATGGCGACATAATGGTTTGCACATAACGAAGCGGTATTCCGTAGTCTTCTTCAAGAATTCCACCGTCTTCAGTTGGATCGAAAAGCCCTAACGGTGACTCGTTGACCGGAGATTCTTTCAAACAGTATATCGGCTGCTGTTGCACCAAAAACTTAAGGCGCTCCGCCAGCGAAGACTTACCACCACCCACCGGACCAAGCAGATATAAGATTTGCTTTTTTTCCTCAAGCCCCTGCGCTGCATGTTTAAAGTAAGCGACAATACTTTCGATTGCCTCTTCCATGCCGTAGAACTCAGAGAAGGCCGGGTAGCGCTTTATAACTTTATTGGAGAATATCCGGCTGAGACGCGGATCTTTTGAAGTGTCGATAACTTCCGGTTCACCGATCGCTTTGAGCAAGCGTTCTGCGGCGCTTGCGTAAGTATCCGGCTGTTCTTTACACAGTTGTAAAAATTCCTGCAGCGAATATTCTTCCTGCTGCTTAACTTCGTAACGTGACTGATAATGATTAAAGATGCTCATATTCGACAGCCTCTCGTGGTCAATGTGGTGTTAGCTCGGTCCCATGACCGAAGCACTATCGACTTTGCCGGACCAAAATATCATTTTGCCCCGATCTCTTTACAAATTCCCGGGGCTATGCCGAAAATCTGCCACTCCAGGTTGTCGTATCGCCGATAGCTCCACACAAACAAAAGTTAAATTCGATTCGGCAACCCTAAAATCGCCGCACGCCCGTAAGCTACTCAGTGTGATCTGGCGCGCAATTCTAAATTTTCTACGGTGCTCCACGGTTCATTTCGATGGGTTCATTTCGATGGGTCCATTTCGATGGGTCCATTTTCTATTCGATTCACTGACTCAAAGCTGAAGACTTGCTTAAAAGTTCTTCCATTACTTTAGAGCGCTCCGGAGCAGGCATCTTCGAAACCTCCAGAGCAGCACTATAAAATTTCTCGAGCGAACTACCATTTTGTTTGAACATTTCCTCAAACGCCGGAATATAGTCATTGTAAGTTCCCACCGATACCAACCTTGCATTATTCAAATCCTGCTCAAACCAACGATCGTAGCCAGGGTAGTCATCCCAACTCTCTTTCAGTGCAGCATACTCTGAACGCATCTGATCAAAGCGCAATGCTTTTGCTGAACGCATTTCCTCAACGTCAATAGATGAACCATAAATTTCTTCGAGATCTTCTCTGGTTCTTTGTAGTAAATCGATAAAGGCATTCTGGCGTTGTCGTCCCAGTGCTACCTGTTCTGCAATATCATTGTTCTGCTGTGGCGAATCAGTCTGTAGCATCTGCTGCAGCCACTGACGTAACCCCTCTCTTTCAACGAAAGAAGCAAAGGACTCATTGTAGGTACTGTCGTCACCTACATAGAGTTGCTGATGAGCCAACTCGTGAAACAGCAGTGACGCAATCGATGGATCACTGCGATCAAGCATCGTGTTAAGTATTGGATCTTTAAACCAGCCGAGTGTCGAATAGGCGGTCGCGCCGTTGACAGTAACATCAAGTCCTTGAGCTGCCAGCCCCTGTGCATAGAAACTGGCATCTTGCTCGGCATAGTAGCCGCGATACGACACACAACCTGCAATCGGAAAGCACCAGGTTCGCGGTTCAAACGAAAATTCTTCTGCCGCTACAACGTTCCAGGTGACGTAATTCTTGCCAGTATCATAAAAGCTGGTGTAGCTGCTATTGTTTGGTAGCCCCATTTTTTCGATAGCAAACTGCCTGGCATGCTGCGCCACTTGCAGCCGATGTTTGACTTCATCATTTACAGTCTCGTCAGAAATAATTTCTGCAACCGGTCGTTTGCCCATTACAATACGCATGTGGCCAGATACAATTTGCGAGTAGTAACCAACAGAGCTGCAACCGGCTATCATTAAAACTATAGCTATTGGCAAGATTAGTTTGAAGTATTTTCCGTAGTCAGCCGGTGTCTTAGTCGCCGGTAGAATTCGGGTAATAATTTTTTTCATAAGTTCGCTTGCTTATATTTTCCAGCTCTATTCCGGCCCCCATAGTGAGGCGCGTAAGCGTTGAGCCGATAGGCAATTTCTAAATACGGTACCACGAATTTGACCAAAAACTCCCACTTCAAGATCTACCTGGTTGGAGGCGCACTACGTGATGAAATCCTGTCTCAGCCCGTGGTCGACAGAGACTGGGTGGTAGTGGGTGCCTCTGCTCAGGACATGCAAGAATTGGGTTACCGCCAGGTAGGCAAGGATTTTCCTGTCTATCTGCACCCGGAAACACATGAGGAATATGCGCTGGCTCGCACAGAGCGCAAAATCTCTGCCGGCCATCAGGGTTTCGCTTTTGACACCGCAACCTCTGTAACCCTTGAAGAAGACCTGCTGCGACGGGACCTGACGATCAACGCGATCGCGCGCGACGAGCACGGTGAATTAATTGATCCGTACAACGGTGTAAAAGATATACATGCTCGATTACTCCGTCATGTATCACCTGCATTTGCAGAGGATCCATTAAGGGTGCTGAGGGTGGCAAGATTTTGTGCCAAATTAAAACCACTTAACTTTAAAGTGGCCGATGAAACCATGGCATTGATGAAAGAAATCACTCAATCCGGCGAACTCCAAACACTTTCTGTTGAGCGAGTCTGGTCAGAGTTTCAACGCGCACTGACCTGCCCTGACCCACAACCGTTTATAAATACTCTACGAGAGTGCGGTGCACTGCAAATATTACTGCCTGAGTTACACGCGCTTTATGGTGTACCACAACGAGCAGAATTTCACCCTGAGATCGACTGCGGTATTCACAATGAAATGGTGTTGCGCCAAATTTGTAAGCAAACCGATGACCCGGTGACAAGATTTGCAGCACTTTGCCACGACCTTGGCAAAGCCACTACCCCCTCAGATATTCTGCCGGGTCATCATGGTCATGAAGAACGCGGTGCAGACATAGCAGAAGCCCTGTCTAAAAGACTCCGGCTTGCAAATGAATACAGGCAGCTTGCTACCTTAACAGCACGCTATCACACTCATTGTCACCGCGCACTTGAACTAAAACCCACCAGTGTATTGAAGTTGCTGGGCAACCTTGATGCATTCAGACGCCCTGAACGTTTTGAACAATACCTTAAGGTTTGCGACGCGGATTCACGTGGCAGAAAAACATTTGAGAACCGCGATTACCCTCAGGCTGATTACCTGCGTGATGCACTACGGGCTTTGCAAAGCGTTGATACGGCATTTGTTGCGGCCAATGCAAAAGCGCAGTCAGAAGACATTGGAGAGGCAATTCGCAGGGCGCGACTCCAAGCAATAAAGCAGTTTATAAAAAAGTATCGAAACGAAACACCAGATTGAATATACGCACAGCACAATTGGCAGACCCAACCTTTTACTGAAGCAAGTCAGGATGATCCTTTGTCGTTGCAGCATCCTGCATTCCATCTTCACGATGCCGCAGTGGACTCTTGCGCGGAAAGTGCGAGCGCAGAAAATCCATTTGATCTGCAAGCACACGCTTGCCTTTCAGGTAAATATATTCTGCATGGGTCGGTTGAAATGGTATTGCCAGTAAGGCCATACCGGCTTGCTCAGGAGTTCTTCCCGCCTTATGATTATTACAACGCTTACAAGCAGTAACAACGTTCTTCCATGAATCAGCGCCTCCCTGCGACAAGGGCGTGACGTGATCACGAGAAAGCATTGAAGTCATAAAATGCTGACCGCAATACAGACAAACTCTACCATCACGTTTAAACAACGTGCGATTACTCAAAGGCGGTATATATCGTTGAGTAAGAGTCTTGTTGGTCCCGTGGGTAGCAACAATTGCATTAACTTCGATTTCGCTGCGCATACCGGTTCGGGAGTTGATACCGCCACGCAGCCGGTAAACCGGAGCGCCAAGAAAATACGCTACTCGGCCGGCGTGGTAAAACCGCACCGCATCCTGATAGTTAATCCACTCCAGTGGCATCCCCGCCGCATCTGTTCGGAGTACCTGCTGCGATAATTCGTACACAGTAAAAACCCGAGATTCGATAACTTTAGTTATACCGGTCGCAGGGAAAAATGCAATCCCTGCACACCGAATTGTATATCGGTGCATCTCGCGGTGGACTGGCACTCGGTAACAACAGCAATTCATCAGACCGACACGTCTTTCTGACTGCCCGCTGGACTGCTGGCCGAACCACACCACATACATTGTTGAATATTTTAATGCTGCGTAGCCGTGCTTTTTTCACTAGATCGGATCTGAGATCAATCAATCCCGGATATCACAGGCTAACTACGCCAATTCCGTCAAATATACCTGTCGCACAAACTCACAAAGCACCTTTCTAACGCGACCCAACGTTGAACCACGCACACGCCTAGAGAATGAAAAATTGATGTTCTTCAAAGCCAGGACCATCTTTAAATTTTGACCAGATTTGATGCTTCAATTACGAGCTGCTGAGGCACGCCAAAACGAAACTGCAGTAACAAGAAAGTCGGAATTCTGACAAAGCACGGCAAAAACGCGTTGATCAGTAATAAATTATATGCATATACTGCAATTAATTGCCCACGCAGTTAGATTTTATGACCTACGCGACCGCCCAACACACACAGAAAGACAGCATCCCTGTTGTTGATCTGAGTTCACTACAGAATGGGCAGGATCTAGATTCCGTGGCCCTGGCATTGCACGCGGCTAGTCAGAATCTGGGCTTCATATACGTCAAGGCGCACGGAATATCTGACCGATTGATCGCTGACGCACGCAGCGCAGCATTTGCATTCTTCCGACAATCAGACGATAAAAAATCAGACGTACTTATCTCACCTCAGCACCGCGGCTGGTTGAAGCCCGGGGCTGCAAAAATGGGTGACAATGCAAAGGCTGACTTAAAAGAGAGTTTTATCTGGGGGCATCAGGGTGCAGATGGCCCAACATTGAACGACCATCCCTTGCGTGGTCCAAACCAATGGCCCGCCGGTGTTCCTTTGATGGAACAAGCTGCCATGACCTACTTCGAGTCTGCCCATGATGTCGCTTATCTACTGATGCGCGGATTTGCCCGCGGTTTGAATTTAGAAGATAACTTTTTTCTTCGTACCTGCACTCACCCGTTGAGTCGTGCCTCGTTTGTATATTATCCACCGCAGCCAGAGAGCTCCGGCGAGAATCAATTTGGGGTAGCACCTCATACAGACTTTGGTGTGTTAACCGTGCTGTGCCAGGACAACACCGGTGGTCTGCAAGTTGAAGATAAAGAAGGCAACTGGATTCACGCGCCACCTATAGACGGTACGCTGGTTGTTAATGTCGGTGATCTGCTTTGCCGCTGGACTGGCGGGGCATATAAGTCCACACCTCATCGTGTAGTCAATACTTCAGGGCAGGAACGGTTATCACTGGTACTGGCATTTGATCCTGATCCGGAAACGGTTATCGATGCTAATGATATACCCGGTTTATCATCGAATGAAGAAAGCATCACCTGCGGTGAATATCTGCAATGGCGCTTTGCAAAAGCATTTTCCTACCGCACTGAATCAGACCAACCCTGAGCTAGGCTAGATGAGTTAAGAATAATCAACCTCAATCAATCCAACAATAATCAATCCAGCAACGGTCGCAATGGTAACTCTCAAAAAAGATAAGCAGTCCGAACAAACCAATTCTGAAAGCAACGACCGTGCAATTGGCGCCGCCTTGCGTGATCTGCGTGAAACGTCTGCACTTACTGCACGACAGTTGGCGGATGAATCGGGGGTCTCAGCTGCAATGATCAGTCGTATTGAAAGCGGTCAGGTTTCACCATCGATATCGACCATGACGTCGTTAAGTGGTGCGCTTGATGTTCCCCTTGTCAGTTTGTTTCGCGATATCGCAACAGAACGCACCGACTTTACCCATGTGCCGAAAGGCAGTGGCGTTGTTTCAACTCGTTTAATGGGTGACCACGAACATCATTACATCAATCTGGCCGTGCATCGGCGGCGTGATTTAAACTTCGAAGCGCATCGGGTCACGATGAAACAGCAGGATTGCGAAGTACCTCGCTATATAGGTCACGGTGTGTTGTTTATCCACATACTCAATGGCTCTGGTATTTATCTCTATGGCAAACAAAAAATAACGCTAAAAGAAGGCGACAGTCTCAGTGTAGATGCGGAGCTTTTACACGGCTTCACGAAAATTCTAACACCTGAGCTGACCTTTTTATCAGTCCAATCAGAGGCCCGACGATGAGCGCCTGGATCAGTATGATCAGCGATGCCGATGCCGATGAAGATTTGCTCGATGCACTTCAGCTGGCACGCACACCTCATGGCACAGTCGACAATGTGATGCGAGTACATTCCCATCGGCCCAATACTATGCGCGGTCATGTTGCGCTGTACAGGGCTGCATTACACGACGACACCAACACGCTTCCCGAATGGTTACAGGAAACCATCTCATCCTATGTATCGATTTTAAACAAGTGCCCCTACTCTCTTGCTAACCATTGGGCAAATGCCCGTCACCTGATCGCAGACGATATCAAAGCGGATGCGATTGAAGAAGCCTTGCAAGCGGGAACACCTGAAACCTTCTTTACAGGATCAGAGCTCGCACTGCTGAACTACGCTCGTAAGCTCACACTTCACCCAGCCGACATGCAAAAGGCTGATGTGGAATCGCTGAAAGCTACCGGACTTAATGATGGTGAAATTCTCGAAGCCAACCAGATTATTGGCTACTTCAATTACGTTAACCGACTATTAAACGGATTGGGGGTAAGCACCGATGGCGACACTGTGGGTTACTATAAAAATGAAGCCTGAAGTAATAATCCCTAAAGTAATAATCCATCAAGCAATGATCCCTGAGGAGATGATCCCTGAAACAATAAGCAAAGGATTTATCATTTCAAGCATGAGCCAAAGTGCAACTGCTCATTGGTCGATCAGGCTAACTCTCTCATGACAATCAGAGACGAACCCACTGATTTCGCCGGTGCCATGTCGCTTATTCAAAATTGCGTCGGAGGCAAAAAGGGTGAGAGACTGCTGATTGTCAGTGAGCCTGAAAGCTATGGCATATATGACAGACGTGCCGCAAAGCTAGCTGCTGCTGCAGGCCGTTCTGTTGGTATGACGGTTTATGAGCTGGAGTCGAGTTCATTTGTTAGCAATGACAATGAAAAAGCACTTCTACTTGACTCACTTCGCGGCTTTGATCATATCGTTTTCTTTTCAAGAGTCGGTGACCAGATTCGGTTCTTGTCTAATGACAATATGCCGCCTTCGACAATGTGCTACACGCTCGATCAGGAATCATTAAACTCTAACTTCGGTACTGCCTGCCATCACGGCATGGCAGAAATCAAACACCTCGTTGAATCGACCTTAGAGAATTGCAAAGAGATTCGAGTGACCTGCCCACTCGGCACTGACTATGTTGGTTGCCCGAACTGGGCAAATGACAAACCAACAGATGTGACGCTAAAACGCTTTCCGCTTCTTGTCCCGCAACCAATACCGGCAAGTGGCTTTCATGGACAAGTAGCACTCAGCCGATTTCTTATTGGCACTGGATCACGATACTACGACCCCTACTGTCTATCTTTACCTAACGACGTTTTTGCTTGCATTGAAGACAATCGTATTGTCAGTTTTGAAGGTGACGCGGAAGATGTTAGACGTGTAGAAAATCACTATCTTAATGTGTCCAGTCAATTATCAATTGACCCCTGGTTTGTTGATTCATGGCACGCTGGCATCCACCCGGGTTGTAATTTTGTGTCTGATGCAGAGACTGACATGATGCGCTGGTCAGGCTCAGCATTTGGCAACCCGCGTATCCTGCATTTCCATACCTGTGGACAATATGCACCGGGGGAAATCTGCTGGAATATTCTGGACCCGACTGTCACAGTTGACGGCATCGCTCTATGGGAAGCAGGCACCTTGCATCCGGAACGATTGCCTGACGGTCTGCCTGTGCTGGCACGACACCCACAACTAGCCGAACTATTCGAAAATCCGGTTAGGGAGATAGGATTAACTGCGTAAAGCAATACTGTTCAGACAAACCTATAATTACAGGATTCCACAATGCTGAAAGCTTGCCTGCAATAGCATCAAGATACAGCAGTTTTACTATTTGCCCGCTGATCCTGTCTGAGTGAGTCTGGTATACGCAGATCTCAACAATACCCTGCTGTATACCCGATGGAGACCATTAAACAAATAGAAAACAGAACTTACAGATGCCTGACCGTCTTTTGAAATCTTCTTCGGCACAACAACTGTTCCGAAATACAAACGTGTGGTTTGCGTAGCTTCAGTTGTAGTCGGTTGCACCATAAGCCAGGATTTCGTATCACCTCTAAAGTCGCGTAGTAAAATTTGTTCAGGAGTTCTTTTCTCTACAGTCCAGGCAGAGAACGAATCTGATTGATTTTGCGAAAGTAATAGTGCGCCCTCATCAGTAGAGGGCTTTCGAACAAAAAACGATAATATTGCTCTTTCTGCCTTAAACAGTGCCGTCGTGTAAAAAGCAAAAACATACTCTTCCAGAGTAACTCTGCGAGGAAAGTCTATGTAGAAACAATCAGTCATAGCGCCCTGGTCGCGATCATGACTTGTTAACGCATCAGACGGAGCGCTTCCGGAATCTACTTTACTTGCCACGAGCTATATTGCCCTATCCTATCCTGCGCCAATTCCAATATGAGCCTAACAAATGTAGAAATCCAACTCAGCCTCTACTGGAAACCATTGAGTGCAACCAACTTAGAAACTCACCTCGAACTCATTCAGTGTGAAAGAACCAGACCCCCACCACATCTCAGTACCTATCTCAATAGCTCCCATATAGTAGTCAGGCTCAAGCACATCTATCTCAAGAGCATCTGCGTTAGCGGCTGTCCAATCTCGCGTCCAGTCTACAAAACGTTTCCAGTTAAGCGTGCCACTGGTGGTTGGCGTTTGCGCGGTAAACGCTATGTAGTGTTTGTTACTTCGCGGTTTGATATAAACATTCCACAATTGATTGTCGACCATCACCCCGGTTAATGCCAGATCGCCCGGAGTTCTTATAGTCGGGTTGTTAACCCAGATCATCATTTCGTATACACGGTTGTCTGTGCGATTACCGTTTTCGTCAAAGTCGCATGGTCCACGGATATCATCTGAATCATGGAAGAATGATTCCAGCGCAACATTGCGTTCAGCATCTTCGTCTAATGTTTCGCTGAAGTCATACCGAACAACAAACTCAGGAATATTTGCCGCTTGTTCCGGCAAACCCGTTTCCTCTTTGGTACCGGATACATGGGTGCCGAGCTTAGGGCCATATAAAACTTCCGGATAGGCTTTCACTTCAAACTCACCGAATTGTGTATTGGTATCAAACTGCCCAAGCCAGTCATAAGACCACGCAGGCGTCACTGTGCCGTTGGAATTTTCCGTGACGTTAATGGTTTGCGACCAGCTATCGCTGGACATCACACGTGCATTCCATGCGTTATTCAGCACAACATACTTATCGTATGCAACGGCCGCCCAGGCTTCACACTCATCGGTGGTGTTAGATAGTATCGGCTGCATGTTTTCCGAAAACGGTGTGGTGATGTTATAGGTATCCGAGACAGGTCCGGGTGCACCATTTACTGTCGACTCCACATACCAATCTAGATGATTGTCGAAATAAGCCAGTGCGGTTGTTGCACTGCACATTCCTTCACCTGTCTGACAATTAGCAGCGACAGGATCAAGTGACCTTGCGTAGCCGCTGGCACCATCATCTTTAACAACAATTTTATATCGCTCTGCACCAGCAACCGCAGGCCAGACGAACAACGGCTGAGCAGTATCCAGAGCACCGCTGGGTGCAACCAGTGTAGCTGTAGTATCAGTATCCCCAATAGTATCGGTATCTCCAACAGTATCAGTATCACCAGTGTCAACAACATCTGTGTCGTCCACACTGCCAGTCGCATCAACGTTGTCAGTATTATTTCCGGCGGTATCAGTGTCGTTGTTACCAACTACGACTTCAGTATCTGTGCCGGCACTGTTATCAGCCGGAATAACTATTTCTATATCAGTTTCGGATCCGGCGCCTGACCCACTTCCGCCGCAGCCAACCAACAGAAAAGCGCAAAGCGCAGGTGTTGCTAATCGTTTAATCACAGTCTCAATCCAATCATTATTGCTATCCCGGTTGAAACCGGAATAAAAATTCGGGAAGTGGCTGGCAGAAACATCGCCCAGTGCGTGCACCACTATTCGTCATGACAAAATAGATCAGCTTTACATTCATTGCAAGCGAAAATTGCGATTGTCACAAAATTTGTCGACCGCAACTGCTGACCGCGGGATGTGGTACCGCACTATTTTCTATTGAAGCCTATCGACCAAAGAAGATTAGCGTTGAAGCTGCCGGGGACAGGTAGACACACAAACTACTAATTATTTGATCTTGCGTATCAATAATTCACATTTGGATCCAGCTTGCCGGGACAACCGCCCGGCAAAAATAAAAGCTCACCGCTGAAGACTAGTGGGTTGTGCGGGAAGTTCGGTAACAAACTTTTCATAGCCACAGTCGGCTGAGCTTGCGCGAAAAAACGCAGGCATAGCAGGGCCTACGTCGAGCCAAGTTATTAACAACAAGGGTCAACGCAGCTATGGCGGCTGTGGCTTCGAGGCGTGTTATCGAACTTTCCGTACAGCCCACTAGTGTTTGAAAATCTCTGCTTCCGGATCAAATGCCAGCCATGCAAAGGCAAAGTGCACACCGTGATCAAGCTGTTGTAATTGCTTGCCGGCGAGGTCACCTTTTTCCGCGATACCGAAAATATTCCACTCCGAGCCGGTTTGAGTATCAGTGACCACACCTTCATTGATTTCAAAATTCAGTTCTTGACCGTCTACTGTTGCATCATATACAGCGGCAGACGGAATGAGGCGTGATGAACTGATATCTGATTTGTCTAACGCAGAATTCATGTCTTCAAACGCGAATATAACAAAGGCGGTGTCTTCGAAATCGGAGTTGACGACGGGTTTGGTTTTAAGCGAAGTCAGATCAAACAACACTGTTTTGTCATTCGACCTTAAGCTCAATACACGTTCCATTGGTTTAAGTCGATCATCTACTTTGCCACGAAACAAAAACGGCGAAGAGTTTATATCATCGTAACCCGCGTACGGGTTGGTACCATAACGTCTTGAGTGACCAGTATCACGGGACAGCACTTCACCTTTGGGAAACTGTTCTTTATAAGATTCAAATGCAACAATATTTGAAGGAATTTGCTTAAGCTTTACACCATTTAGCTCACCGATAATTCCCTCACCGGTAAATTGCTGCCACCAGGTTTCAGTCTGTCTGTCATACATAACCATGTCACTGCGTCTAAGGCGACCTGTGGTTCCGAAATCATAGCGCACACCATCAAGGTCCCGATCAAAAACTATTGACGCGTTACAGAGCGGGCAAAACGTTACAGAAATAGCTTTATCTCCGATCTCATCGTTAACAATCTCATGCCACATGAGTATCTGCAGTGGATATGCCCTTGCAACACCGTCTATTTCCATGGCGATAACAGGTTCTTTGTCACCGAGCCATTCCGAGGCTGCTGAATTATCGACAAAAGAAGGATTATCAATTGCTGGTATGCCATCTTTTGGTGGTCCGCCAGACATGATTTCACTGTGATCTACAGAACTATTGGTGAAATCTGTCTTTGGCCACTCTGCGGTATTTTTAAGCTCCAAGGAAAATGCAGCACTAGCGGACATAACCATCACTGCTGCTACAACTAAGCTATAAATCTTCATCAAAGGCCTCACTCTCTAAATAACCACAAATATACGGTTCAAACTTTTAAACATCGCCTCTCGAACGACACTAGAGTTTTATCGGCACCGAAATTCAGTGCCAGCGTACCGACAAGTACACCCAGGGTATTTGCAACAGCATCAAGCAAATCAAAAAAGCGATGAGGCGTCATTCCCTGTAAAACCTCCATCACAATACCAAGCAAAACAAGAATAATGGCAATCATAATTCTCTTTTGATGCGTCGTGAATAACTGACCAAACCAACCTGCCAATACTCCATAGGCAATCAAATGATTGATCTTGTCACCAATCGTCGATGGCACTTGCGGCATAGTGATATCCGCCAAAGACAGATATACAACAACCAGGGTCAATACGATACCCAGCACGAACCACCAGTGCCAATAGCGCAGACCCTCAGTCATCCGATTATTAACCGGAAAATTAGCAGGCTACAGCTCATACGATTTCTAGTGCCACGACAATATGCTTGTGCCAGAGGTAATTGGTACTGGGAAATTGGTGCTGGGAAATTGTGTTGGCGGCTGGTTCTCCATTTACGACCAGGAACCACTGTCACAGTTCAATCACAACTCGTGTTCAGCTCAAAAGTGTGGCTATTAACGCCGTCAATGCCAGTGCTATCGAGATATGAACGATCGGCGAAACCCAGAGCAGGTGAGAGAATTTCAGACGATGGAATAACGCGTAAGCCATCACCAATACATTGATCGCGACAATTATCATCGCACTGAGAATACCCACCTGCAGCGCTTCGTCACTCCACTTAATCTTGTCCGAACCGTCGATTATCAAACCCACCAGCGCATAGACAAGATAAAAACCGGTCATCACAACAGGCGCTAACAGACAGACAAACTGCCATACTGGTGACACAGGTCTTGGAACAGGCGATTGTGTGTTGGTTGTCGCTTTACTCACAATACATGTCTCGTGATAATAGGGTCAGGTCAATAGCGCCGACCACTGGTCGGCACAGATAAATAAGGAAAAAACTATGCGTAAAATAACACAGGCTACGCAACGGGCCACACAATTTAGAGTCCGTATGTTCAACACTTGCCGAACATGGTTGCTGACAGTCGCTACAGCACTTTGTCTCAGTGTTCACGTACACGCTGGGGAAGCTGCAATTACAGCAGTAGAGATAAACCCGGCGGGAGATGGTGTCTACCAGATCAGTGTCACGTTGCGCCACGATGATACAGGTTGGGATCACTATGCCAACCGTTGGGACGTACTCGATGAGAATGGCAACCTGCTTGGTTCCCGCGAACTACTCCACCCACACGTTAATGAACAACCATTCACGCGTAGCCTGCGGGTAAAAATCCCCGAGTCAGTAAAAATGGTCACAATTGTCGCGTCGGATTCTGTACACGGCGACAACGAAGTAACAGTGACTGTGGAAGTGCCAAAGGAGTAATGGGGCCAAAGTAGTAATTAGGAAAGTCACAAGAGACGAGACCAATCAGCCCGGGAGAATCCCCTAAGGGGCAGGTCAAGCCCTTTGGAAAATCCAATCACCATAAATCGATCCCCCATCTCCTGAGACAATATTACTCTCTTCAGCTGACCAGTTGCCACAAGCTGCTCGCGCTCATCAAGCGTTTGCAGTTTCTGCTGATGATGGTCAAGCACATCAAGCGACAACATAAACTCAGACAATGGTGAGTATCCCTGCAGCTCCATACCAGCGCCGGTTGCCGCCATTGTTACAGAGGTAAAATCCACATCTGCTGTGATGTCCTGCACCGCAGCACGTGCGAATGGATCATCATGCAGCGTATGCCGGAAAAAACACCGCAGAGTTCCAGCGGGCTGTTTGGGTGAATAATACTGACGCCTGTCTGAACCATAATCACAAACGATCGCAGCACCGGTTTCCATACACTCTGCAAGAGCCTGCCACCAGGGCGCTATCAACGTACAGTACTCCGAAGTAAAGCCATCAGTAAAAGCCCTATCGCAATCCTGTTCAATGGCAGAGACGTTCTCTGCTACCTGATCGTCCGACTCCGGATACACATCAAACCCTGTCTTTGAGATTCCAACCATGATTCTTTTCGGCAGACCCTGAACAAGAGTAAAACGCTCTACGGCAAACGCATCGAGCACTTCATTGGCCACTACAACTCCATTGAATTTTTCTGGCAGACGATCTAACCACGCTACTTTGCCAGCAGCTTCTGCAGGTAATTCACGCTCTATCAGTTGACGCTGCTCCTGCTGCAAGTCCGGACTCACCTCAAGAATTTGATAACTCTCGGGCAGGTGTCTTTTTTGCAGCAGCGTTTTTAATAAATCAACCGCAAGCTGCCCGCTGCCGCCACCAAACTCAAGAATGTGAGCCGTACCAATGGCCTCGAATACCTGCATACACTGAGCGGCCAGACACACTGCAAAGTGCTCAGAAATCTCAGGCGCTGTGATGAAGTCACCATGCACACCCAATTTACTAAAACCGTTAACGTAATAGCCTAATCCGGGTTCATACAGGCTGCGCTGCATAAATTCACTGAAAGGGATAGCACCATCGCGCTCAATAGAGGCACGAACCCTTGCAACAAAAATATCGCTAAGCTCTTTTTGCTGTGGTGTCAGCGCTGGCAGCTCGACCTCCGCCACTAGAGCTGCTTCCAGACCTGGACTGGATAATATTGCACCAGAAAGACTCTCTACTCTGCCCGATGCTTATGCACAAACTGGCCACGCTCAATAGTCACACCAAGATCCTCAGCTGCTTCAATAGCGCCTGGCTTATGCACTGTGACCCTGACCCACTGCACATCAAACTCCTTGCGTACAATTTGTGCGATGTTTTCAGCCAACGCTTCAATTAATCCGAAGCGACTTTCATTGGCAAACTCAACAATGCGATCAGAGATACTCTTGTAGTTTAGCGTGTACTGGATATCGTCAGTGGCGCCGGCTTTGGAAACATCAGTTGCCATTGTCAGATCGATATAGACATCTTGACGAATCTCACGCTCCCAATCATAGATGCCTATAACAGGGGTTGCATGCAGAGCTTTTAAAAATACTTTATCCATTCAATCTCTTTAGCATCTGGTAGAAATCAGCGCGGCTGCACAATTGCATCAGAACAACCACTTAGTCGTTATTGTCAATCCAGCGCTTCGCAGAAGCCAGTGACCGGTTATAAAAATAAGCCGTTTGTTGTTCTGGGTATTTAAAAGCAGCACCCACCGGGCAGGCAAGGCGTGCCAGGCAGGTACTCGCACAGGAGGACTGTTCAGCGGTACGGTGCTTCACACAGGCATTAAGATCCGGTTGCCGAGCTACTGCGAGTGCATCTGCAGGACAATGTGACAGACATGGCGTGGTCTCACAACTCAAACAGGGTGACTCAGATTCTTTTCGACGTTCGGATGATGCGATAACGTCGGCGTCAATTGCCACAACAGCACGATAGGCAAACCACAACCCGTGCGTCCCATTGATACCAATACCCAGCGGCGAAGCATGATGCCATCCAGCCTCCGCGCCCAGTTTCTGCAATGGCAATATGCTCGCTGACCTACTAATTGCTCTCGCGCCAGGAAACAGGATTGACCACTTGCCCGGTGGCAGATGATTGCCAAGGCAGTTTTCAATACAGTCGACCGAATATTCATCCACCGGGTTCGACCTGGTGAAGTACTGTGACGGTATTGCGCTCCATAGATCTGCACCAGTACTGCCCACAAGCAAAAGGTGGCTCCAGGACCCAGACAGTTCAAGATCCGGCACCGAATCTGCCAGATCAGCGGCTGCGAAGGCCTCAAATAAATTCAGACCGATTGCTGCGAGTTCCGTCTGCGCTTCGGCAATATCCAATAACGGGGTTCGATTCATGGCAAAAAGCGCTTTATAAAGAGATTTGGGAATGAATATTGAGCAGAAATTAGGGTAAGTAGGTCATTAATTGACCCTACAAGCGAAATAGTATTGGCAATAACTGCGATTGTTCATATAATAAGCGGTTCTGTGTAATGAAAGTTAGTGCGGAGCAAAGCACATGTCCCGAATATGCCAGGTGACCGGCAAACGTCCAATGAGCGGCAACAATGTCTCTCACGCCAAAAATAGAACCAGAAGACGCTTTCTGCCAAATCTTCACACCCACAAGTTTTGGGTTGAGGCAGAGAAACGCTTCGTGAAACTGCGCGTGTCTTCTAAAGGCATGCGAATTATCGACAAAAAAGGCATCGACAGCGTGCTCGCAGAATTGCGTGGCCGTGGCGAAAAAGTCTAATCTGACGCCATTTTTAGGCCCAATTTCTACGCCCAACACATAGGCCTAATACATAGGCCCAACACATAGGCCCAACACATAGGCTAGGGAGCGAATAATGAGAGATAAAATCAAGCTGGTTTCAAGTGCTGGTACAGGGCATTACTACACGACCACGAAAAACAAGCGCACTATGACCGAAAAAATGGAAATCAAAAAGTTTGATCCTGTGGTTCGCAAGCACGTGATGTACAAGGAAGCGAAGATCAAATAACCCGACTTCCAGATTATTTACGAAAAGCCCGGTACATCCGGGCTTTTTTGTGCCTGAAATATTCCCAGACCGATATAACAGCGGCACCCCGGCCGCAAGCAAGCCCACACCATGCCCGGATCGACGGTGGGACGGCAATATCGCCGATTGCAAGCAGCAATTCCCTGCCCCATTTTCCCCGCTATCGACTATATAACTATCAGGATTTCTATCCCCTGATGGCACGGTCAGCAATGACTACCAATGCCACTCCGGTTCGACAAATACAACAGATCGAATGGCCGTGAAAAACAACAATAATACCAGCGGGCCGACCGACGATGTCGTCTTAGACAAACCGCTAGCATCATCGCCTGTCGCCTTGCCAGAAAAACAGAGTGATCGCTGGACAGAAAGCTCATCCGACTGGATAGCCCCGCCAGCAAACAAGCCCGCTGCATTTCAATCACCGCGCACAGCAGCTCTCATAGCTCAAGATTTATCAGTCAGCTATGGCAAACAGCACGTGCTAAGTCGCATTAGCTTTACTCTTTACCAAGGAGATACTCTTGGCCTGCTAGGGTTAAACGGCGCAGGTAAATCTACGTTGCTCAAGATATTGTCAGGAGCGATGGCACCGAATCAGGGCACGGTAAAGATCGGCGAGCACGAGCTCTACGAAAACATCATTGCGCCACGCATGAAGATTGGCTATGCACCGGACAAGCCGGCCGTGTACCCGGAATTTCGGGTAACAGAATTTCTGCATTTCATCGCCCGCATGCGTCGGCTTGACAGGCGCATTATTAAAAGTAGCGTTGAATTAGTCATTGATCGTTGCGCTCTGGGAGAAGTGCGCAATCGAATCATCGGGAATCTGTCCACCGGTTACCAGCAACGAGTCAATATTGCTCAGGCATTGGTACATTCACCAAAAATTCTAATCCTCGATGAGCCGACAAACGGCCTCGATCCGGTACAACTGATGGAAATCAGAGAACTTGTGTCGTCACTGGCACCGGATCAGGCAATACTTTTTTCATCGCACCTGTTGTCAGAAGTAAATTCAACCTGCAATCGGGTCATGTTGATTGACTGCGGACGGCAGATTCTGGATTCACCGCTCAAAGTGCTTTCCAATAAGAAAAACAATTCCTTCGAGGTACGATTGGCTAAAGATGGTGAATTTAATCTAAATGATTTACCCGGTATTGCACATGCATGCCGGACCAAAGCAGGACACTGGTTAGTCACCGGTGACTCATTAACGCCAGAACACCTCAAGTCGATGCTTGGTTCAAGAGGTCAGCAGGCGATTCAAATCAATACAGAAGAAAATTATCTTGAAAGTATCTTTAAGCAACTGGCAACACCGGCGCATGAAGATGACCCGGTAGCAGGTGACCCAGTTTCAGGTGACCCGTCACCAAACACAACTGATACTAACGAACCAGGCAAGAAAGGCAATGCAATATGACGACTCAAATCACACTACATGAGCTCAAACTCCTGCTGCGCTCACCGTTCGCATGGCTTGCTGCAGGGCTACTGCAACTAATATTCGGCTGGCTGTTTTTATCAGCCGTTGAACGATACATTGAACAACAGGCTATAGCATCAGCGCCAACAGGAGGAATTTCCAACTTTCTTATAGTGAATTTTCTGGCACCAGTCAGTATCGTATTTATCGTTGCCACGCCGCTTCTATGCATGCACCTTGTTGCTGGCGACAAACAAGCTAATCGCTTCAATTTTCTCTTAAGCCTGCCGGTTACCGCATCTCAGCTGGTGGTCGGAAAATTCTTTGGCGCAACAATTTTTCAATGCGTAGTTTTGATGATTGGCGCGGTACTGGTGACTCTCCTATCTTTCAGTACAACACTTGATGTTTCGCACTTGATGACGGCAGGCCTTGGTCTAGTTTTATTTGTTTGCACGGCCTCTGCATTGACACTGTTCTACTCATCATTTTCCAATCGCCCGGTGCTGGCGGCATTTCTTAGTTTCGCAACGTTGATCATCTTATGGCTGGCAGCCGCAACTTCAGGCAATGGCATATTGCAATTTGCGTCACCATCAGCCCATCTGCATAGTTTCATGCAGGGGTTGCTCGACACACGCGATGTTGCCTACTTTCTAGCGCTTACCGGCATTCTGCTAACACTGGGTATATGGCGTGTGGATGTACAGCGAGTCAGGAACTCTTCGGTATGAACAGACTGACTAACATAGTGTCTTCTTCATTCACTCGTACCGGGTTGATCGTGTTGTGCCTTATAGCTGCCTGTACACTGGGTCATCGTCTCTATGCTCTGAAAGATATGACGGCAGGTTCACAGCACACACTCAAGTCGCAGTCTGTTGAAATACTCTCCATCTTACCCGAACCACTTGAAATCGAAGTCTTCATCAACCCGCAAGACCCACTACTTGAAAACATTGTCTCGCTGTTAAATAAGTACCAGGCAAACAAACCGGATTTAACATTCACACTGACCGACCCGGCTCTTGATCCACAAAGAATGCGACAACTCGACGTAGCACCTGGGGGTGAAATCTTTGTCCGCTACCAGAACCGTACTCAAAGATTGACTCAGGTCTCTGAACAAACATTGTCAATGGCGATGCAGCGATTGGCTCGCACCAAAAGTCAAACTGTGCTTTTTACCACTGGTCACGGTGAACGCTCTATCAATAGCAAAACCAACGCAGATCTAGGCGTTTTCGCACAACAACTTGCTGCATCCGGCCTAAATATCGACAACATTAATCTTACTGAACAGACGTCATTGTCTGCATCTGATGCGACAGTCGTGATCGCTGGACCATTACAAAGATTTCTGGCTCGGGAAGTCGCACTGTTACTTGAGTTCATCTCCGATGGTGGGAATCTTATCTGGTTAACAGAGCCGGACAGCGATGATGGCCTCAAGCCAGTCGCTATAGAGCTCGGTATAAATCGCCTACCCGGTGTAGTGATCGACATGGCAGCGCAACAACTGAATGTTGATCGACCCGACTTTGCGGTCGCCAATGATTACTATCGCCACGAAGCAACAAACGAATTTTCTGATATCACCCTCTTTCCTCAGGCCAGCGGTCTACTCTATCAGCCGCACGGCTATAACGAAGATATCGATAACGCCAATCGAAAATGGCAGGTTTCACCACTGGTGAAATCGACTGATAAAGCCTGGACGGAAACCGGAGCCCTCAGTGGTGAAGTCGTCTACGGCGATGACGCACGCGAGGTAGAAGGACCCATTCCTTTGGTATTCGCGCTGGAGCGTAGCCGCAACGGTAAGCAACAACGCATTGTAGTTGCTGGCGATGGTGACTTTCTGGCTGACGCATGGATCGCCAATGGTGGGAATCGCGATCTTGGCAATCGATTGTTTAACTGGAGTGTCGACGACAGCAGTAAGATTGCGCTGGATACGGCTCTACATACAGATACCCAAATTGATCTGTCACGCACTGCTATGTTCCTGCTTGCGGGTGTTTCCTTGCTACTTGGTCCGGGCTTGATGTTCTCCACTGCTGCCGGTGTCTGGTATCGAAGACAGCATGGTTAACTCGGATCAATGAAAAGCAGACGCTCAGACAAATCAAAGCTATCTAACCTGTGCTTAATTGCAGTGCTTGGTATTCTGGGCATTGGTATTCTGCTCGACGGCACCTTGTACAACAAAGCACCACCCAACACTGCCATTCACCCAATAGACGATGCTCAATCAGTTACTGCGTATATCGACAACCAGCCTGTAGTGACACTAAAGAAAGTAGGCAACAACTGGCATCAAATCCATCCGATATCAGCACCGGCGCAGTCGGGCCGCGTACAACCACTGTTGGACATCAACACTTACAGTCAAAGAAGTTATTCTCTGCAAGACCTGCCTCATCAGGAAATCTTCGCCAAGACAGTAAAAATCGAGATCAATAATGCTGAGTACCATCTAGGTACTATTGAACCCGTCAGCAAGCTCCGTTATGTGCGCAGTGGTAATCGGGTTTATCTGCAACCTGACACCATAATACCGATGCTGTCCGCTGCGAATACGGTGTTTGTCGATCTAAAAATAACCAATAGAGTTGAGCAGGTAACAATCGGAAACACAGATATAGAACAACCAGAAGCATGGCATGATCTAAAGGCAATAAGTGTTGTCGACAGCAATTTGCCAAGTACTGAAATCAACAGTTCTGTCGAAATTCATATCACAGAAGAAAGTAAAACACGGGTTATGACCGCCGCACATTCAGAGTACGGCTATACGATTACCAACGATCAGAATTTTACCTACCTGCTCTCTGATTCGACAGCAGAGAAACTGGGCCTACAAAAATTGCTGCCCAACTAGCCTGGATTATTCATGAGGATTCGGCGTCCAGAGGAGATCTGGCTAAACAGGTCGGCCTATCGTCTGAGAAACGTGGCCTGCCACGTGCCGAGGAGGATAGGCCGAGATGTGACGCCAGATTTTCTTCTGGCGTCGAATAGACACACTTGCTATTTTGAAAAAGGCGCTAAAAAAGTGGTTTGGAACTGTATACATAGCATTTCGCTCATATTTACTTGTCGCCTGATGAATAATCCAGGCTAGCTCCGCCAACCAGCGCAGGCAAGACAATATCCAACAGCTCTATACTTGTTATCTCGATCAATGTAATGCACGCTGCATTCTGACAAACAAGACTTCCCCGCAACATGCCTGAATTACCAGAGGTCGAAACCACATTACGTGGCATTTCACCTTACCTACTGAACAAAAAGATTAAGGCTATAAAAATACGTCAACCGCGTCTTCGATGGCCAGTGCCTGATGATATTCACGCGGCGACTGATCAAAAAATTGTTTTACTTGAGCGGCGCGGCAAATACATTATCGCAGGCTCAAGGGTTGGCTCGATAATCATGCACCTCGGTATGTCCGGTAGTTTGCGTATTGCAGATCAACCATTTGAAGTGCGAAAGCACGACCATGTACTGTTTGAGTTGAGCCATAAAAAATTCATGATCTATCATGATCCGAGACGCTTCGGTTCCATCCTGTGGACTCGCGATCCCGCAGAGCAGTATCCGCTATTGGCTGATCTCGGGCCCGAACCGTTAAGCGACGAATTCACCGGCAAATATTTATTTAAAAAGTCCCGCAACAAGAAAGTCGCCATTAAGAACTTCGTTATGAACAGCCATATCGTCGTCGGTGTGGGAAACATCTATGCCAGTGAAGCGCTTTTTCGGGCAGGGATCAGACCAGGTAGGGCTGCAGGCAGAGTCACTGCAGCATCGTTTAATCTGCTGGCAACTGAAATAAAGTCTGTGCTAACAGCGGCGATAAAATCCGGCGGTACAACCTTGCGGGACTTCGTTAACTCAGCAGGTGAGCCAGGCTACTTTCAACAAACACTCAATGTCTATGGCCGTGAGGGTGAGCCCTGCAACCAATGTGGGGAGAACATAAAGCAACGCACGATTGGCCAGAGATCAACCTTCTTTTGCACAAACTGCCAAACGTAGTTTTTTACAAGCCTTACAACTTTGGATCAATTCTGACTCTTACTGCGGCCTTGAATATGGCCTTGGCTATAGCTCTAATCCTGATTCTGGCTGTCGGGCTGAATTGCAATAATGCGATGGTACTTATCCATCAATTGCGTCTGAGATTCAACATGATCCGGATCAAGTGGAATGCAATCTACCGGGCATACCTCAACACACTGAGATGTTTCAAAATGACCAACACACTCAGTGCACAAAGCCGGATTGATCTCATAGATCTCTATACCCTGCGTGATTGCACCATTCGGACATTCGGGCTCACAAACATCGCAATTTATACATTCGTCTGTGATGATAAGCGCCATGAGTAGGATCGTTACTTTCGGTTACGTTCTTTAAGCGCGGACTCAACCAGCGGATCTACAAACTTGGATACGTCACCACCGAGTGCGGCGATCTCACGTACTATGCTCGAGGACACAAAGGTGTACTGACTGGCTGCGGCAACAAATACCGTTTCAACATCCGGCTCCATCTGCCGGTTCAGATTGGCAAGCTGCACTTCATATTCAAAGTCAGACACTGCGCGCAGACCACGCACAATAACAGAAGCATTTTGCTGTTTGGCAAAATCAACCAGTAGTCCGGTAAAGGTTTCCACCCTCACGTTCGAAAATTCCGACAAAACCTCTCCTACCATATCGCAGCGATGATTGAGGTCGAAGTGCGGTTGTTTTCCAGGGCTCGCAGCAACACCGATGATCAGTTGATCAAACATTTTTGCTGCGCGACCGGCAACATCGATGTGGCCAAGTGTCACCGGGTCAAACGTACCAGGGTAAATCGCTGTGATGTCCACGGACTCACTCCACCGTTATTGTAAAACACACCCGAAGCATGATTGCATGCATATCAGCTGTCTGCAATCAAACGATAAAGCTGCATTCGAACTTCGCCCGCAACTTTTTCCCGGTGTAGCTCCCAATTCTCAGGCACTGGAATCTTTTCATCTCTCTTGCTCGACTCGAGGTATACCCTGGCGTCATGGGTCAGAATGTTATTTCGCAACACACAGGCTATTGCGTCTGCGTGTAAATTGTCTGAGAACGGCGGATCAATTAGTACCAGATTGAACTGCCTCAGACTGGATTGGCCCTGACTGGATTGACCCTGATTAGATTCACTTTGGGATAGCTGCTTTTTGTACGGCAGGTCTGTCAATGAATCAGACGCAATGACCTCAATAGTGGTAAACCCTAATCTGGCGGCATTTTCGTTTAACGCCTCAACTGCCGCTGGATTCTTTTCAACCATCACCGTTCGAGCAGCCCCTCTGGAAGCCGCTTCAAAACCGAGGGCTCCAGACCCTGCAAACATATCCAGGCAGCTACAGTCCACAATTGATGGCTGCAACCAAGCGAACAAAGTCTCGCGAATACGATCTCCGGTTGGACGCAGTCCAGGCACTTCGGGAAAATGAATTTTGGACCCTTTCCGCGAACCTGAAATGATTCTTACTGCACGGCGCTTATTCATTCTTTATGCTGCATGTGCGGCTCGGTCAATAACAGTAGAAGTACAAAACAATGTCTGGTCCAATCCGTAATCATATCAACCTGACTCTACGGCGAGTGCTAAAATCACGTAATGGGCTTATTTAGTTTTCTTAAGAAAAAACCAGCAGAAGATGCAACGTCGGAAGAATCAATCCGGCAGACGATTCAGACCCGGAATCCCGATAAGGGTTCTACAGACAAGGCGGGCGGTAACTCGACAGAGGTCGCATCATCTAACCCCTCGCTCTCAAACCCGGGGCTACTTGACGGTAGCAGCGATGATGCAGACAAGCTCGATGCCAAGCTCGCCAAAACCCGCAAGCGATTCACCAGCGGCCTGCTGGATTTTTTAAGCGGCAACAAGATAGATGAAAATCTACTCGATGACCTTGAGGCACAGCTGGTCATGAGTGATGTCAGCGTTAATACCGCTCTGCGCATTGTTGAATCCGTCCGCAGTGCAGCGAAGAATGGCAATGCCGACTTGCAAGCCATTCTGCGTGAGCAGTTAAACAATCTGTTATTGCCATGCCAGCAACCATTGGAGATACCCGATAGTGATAGCCCGTTCGTGCTGCTGGTAGTTGGTGTCAACGGTGCCGGTAAAACGACAACCATCGGCAAGATCGCACGCCAGCTGCAAAATGGTGGCAAGACAGTTATGCTGGCCGCCGGTGATACCTTTCGTGCTGCAGCAGTAGAACAACTCAAGACCTGGGGTGAAAGGAATAATATTGCAGTGGTCGCTCAAGACAGCGGCGCTGATTCTGCATCTGTAATTTTTGATGCATTACAATCGGCCAAAGCAAAGAACATTGATGTGCTAATCGCAGATACAGCTGGTCGTCTGCATACACAAAGCGGGCTAATGGATGAGCTCGGCAAAGTCAGTCGTGTGATTAAGAAAATCGATGACACCGCACCACATGAAACGCTTCTGGTACTCGACGGTACCACCGGTCAGAACGCACTTATTCAAGCTCGTGAATTTGGTAAATCAGTGGATGTCAGCGGACTTGTCGTGACTAAACTCGATGGCACTGCTAAAGGTGGAGTACTGTTCACTTTGGCTGACGAGTTAAATTTGCCAATCAGATTCATCGGGGTTGGTGAAGGTATTTACGATCTTCGCGTTTTTGAAGCCCCTGATTTTGTCGACGCACTTCTTGGTGACGGTGTACCCGACGGCAGTATCGCCTGATAGACGTGCGGCAAAAAATTTCCATTGCCCGGTACCCGAGCTGCTCACACCAGAACAGTAGTGCAAGACTCGTCGGGTGGAGCATAAGTAATTGATTCACCTCCATGAACTGCAAAAAACTGTCGGCAATCGGTGTGTATTCTCGGATTTGACCCTGTTTTTGCCAAAAGCCTCCTATACTCTTTTATGTGGTGAGAGACACTCTGGCAAGACTACGCTGGTGCGTATGCTGCTGGCCTACGAACGGCCTGACAAGGGCACGCTGACCGTTGACGGTATCGATATAGGCAGCATTCCCGACAGCCGGATTCCGTACTTAAGACGCCAGATTGGACTGATCGCCGACACACCGGTACTGCTTGAAGACAGATCGGTATTAGAAAATATCGCCGTTCCACTTCAACTGGCAGGTTTTGAACAAGACGTCATTAGTCAACGCACAAACGAATTACTGCAAACTACTGGCTTAAACAATGAAACTAATACACAGGTAAGCAAACTCACAGATAAGACACGTCAACTGGTTTCAGCTGCAAGAGCTGTTATTCACAAACCAACAATTGTGATAGCTGACGAGCCTTTGCAGAATGTTGATAAAGAAACGGCGGGGTTGATTGTCAGTCTGTTGAATGAAGCAAACTCATCAGGTGCAACAGTGCTGATCACATGCCAAAGCGACGCACAGTTGTTGCATCTGGTTTCGACAAACGCAAAATCATTGGTGCTTACTGCAGGATCCGATAGAAACAATGAATACTTTAAACCTGAGTCGGGAAAAAACGCGTAACGATTATCCGCCTAGCTTAATTAAGCATGCCCCGCCTGTGCTTAGCGTAGCACCCGCCCCTGCCCTGGTAGATCAATCACCGATAGATCAAACACTGGTGGATCAGGTAGTGGCGGATCAAACACCAGCAGATCAGGCACCGCCAAAACAGGTGCCGCAAGAACAGGTCGAACACTCCGTGCCGATGCCACTATACGGGGAAAAAGCAGGCCTCATATCCCAGTTAAAAGACTGCATTAGTTCACTGTTCCGAAAACCACCCAAAGTCACAGCGCTGATACTGGCACTTGCTCTAAGCATTCCCGCCACCATTGCGATTCTGTCTAGCAGCTTTACATCGGCCGAAGAAAACCTGCTCGACAGCCGACACTTAACTGTCTTCCTCGCACCAGGAAACGACAACGAAGTATCTCAGCTGGCAAAAACTCTCGCTGCCAACAAATACATTACTGCCACAGAATTGAGACCGATTGACTTGCAGAACAAAGAGGTGATGGCACTGGACGTTCATCCGGCGATGACACTCGATAAGACACAGTTGAGTTTTATTATTAATGAACTGAACAGTCACACATTGGTCGACTATGTAGCTGCTGACTTAACGTGGTTGGAGCGCAATGTCGAGGCAGTAGAAGCTGCCAGAAAATTGCGTCTGGCGAGTATGATCGCCGCTGGACTATTTACATCGATTATTGTCTTTTTGCTGACCTGCTCTGATTTGCCACGTCAACATTCTGAGCTCAGAGCACTAACGCAAATGGGCGCAAGCCAAAAAATGCTCCAAAAACCACTGCTATTGAGAAGCATGTTGTTGGCCCTGGCGGCGGGCATAACTGGAACGTTGCTGGCATGGATTAGCATTGCAAACTTGCCTAACTTAGTGGAGATGTCCACTTACGAGCAGATTTTGCCTCGCTCATTCCCGGCAGCGAGCATGGTTTCTATTGTTTTACTGGGCATATTCTGCAGCATTATGACCGTTAGATTGCTTGGGAAAGTGCGATAATATTTTATATTTCAATATGTTAAGGTACTTTTTGCGTTTTTCTGTCATTGACTATGGTTCAGGGAAAAGTGGCCGTTAAATGGGGAACTTTTAGCGCTGTTAGCACTCTGATGCTGTGAGTGCTAAAATAGAGCATAACAGTCATATCAGGAGAATATTAAATGGCCCAAGCTATGGTGAAAGCGTCAGCGATGACTTTGCCAGCGGTCAATGATGATCTGAATGGATATCTGGCAAAGATTTCCGCATTCCCGGTTCTGTCCATTGAAGAGGAACAGAACCTCGCCCGCAAATATCGCGACGAAGACGATCTCGAGTCTGCCGGGCAGATGGTAATGTCACAGTTGCGCTTCGTGGTCCATCTGGCCCGCAGTTACTCAGGTTACGGATTACCGCTGGCAGATCTGGTCCAGGAAGGCAACATCGGCTTGATGAAAGCCGTCAAACGCTTCGACCCGGATGTCGGCGTGCGTCTAATATCGTTTGCGGTTCACTGGATTCGCGCAGAGATTCACGAGTACGTGATTCGCAACTGGCGAATTGTGAAAGTTGCAACCACGAAGGCTCAGCGCAAGCTATTCTTCAAGCTGCGAAGCTCAAAGAAAGGCTTGGGCTGGTTCTCTGCCGCCGAAGCAGAAGCGGTAGCTAAAGACCTCGGTGTCACTGAAGAACAGGTCTACGAAATGGAATCGCGTCTCACCAGTGGAGATATGTCCTTCGATGCCACAAGTGCTGACGATGGCTCTGAAAAGCGTGCGTTGCGACCTGCGGAATATCTGTATCAAGATGATGTCGACCCGGCTGTAGCAGCCGAGAACGATAACTTCGCAGATAGCCAGTCTGCTACGCTCGCTGCTGGCATGGAAGATCTGGATGACCGAAGTCGCGACATACTGCAACGTAGATGGCTGAATGACGATGGCAAATCTACATTGCAAGAACTCGCGGACGAATACGATGTTTCTGCTGAAAGAATTCGTCAAATCGAGAAAGCTGCGATGAACAAGCTTAAGAGTCATATGCTAGACGCTTAGACGACGCCACTTCATAACAACCCTCAATGAAAAAAGCCGCTCACCAGAGCGGCTTTTTTGCATCAAACAGTAACTCATCTCACCCGCTATTTTTCAGCCAAAGCTTTTCTACACTTTGCTGAAACAAAGTTCCATCCGGAATAAACAGCTTAAAGCACATTAAGTGAAACTCAATCGTTGCTTTAGGAAACTAATAGCGCTGCGTAATGATCAACAAGAAGAGCTGCAAACAAACCCATCAGGTACTTAATTGATACGACAAACATACGTATCGGTTCTTCTTCATGCTGCGGGTTTTGAATTTTTATCGCATGAAAAAGAAACCAGGCACCCAATACTACAGCGGCTATCAGATAGATCATTCCGCTCATCTGGATTAGGTACGGTGCAATAGTTACCAGTAGCAACAAGATGGTATAGAGCAAAATCTGAACGCGGGTGTACTGGTTACCATGAGTCACCGGCAACATAGGTATATTGACTTTCGCATAGTCATCACGCCGGTGAATAGCCAGCGCCCAAAAATGCGGTGGTGTCCAGATGAATACGATCAAAAACAATAACAACGGTTCTGCTGTTACCTCACCGGTAACAGCCGCCCAACCCAATACCGGCGGCATCGCACCCGCAACGCCGCCAATAACGATATTTTGTGGCGTCGCACGTTTTAAATACATGGTGTACACGCAGGCATAGCCAATCAAAGATAGAAAAGTCAGCACTGCAGTCAGCACATTCACAAATACAACAAGTAATATCATCGCCACAACACCGAGCACAGCTGCAAACAATAATACGTGCGTACTGGTTAAATTTCCCTGCGGTATCGGTCTTTTATTAGTGCGTTTCATCTGCGCATCGGCATGCTGATCAACCACGTGATTAATAGCAGCAGCTGAAGCCGATGCCAGACCAATACCGATAATGCCAAAAAACGTTTCTTGCAGCGGCACCATACCGGGTATCGCCAGTGCCATGCCAACAACAGCAGTAAACACCAACAATAAAACTACCTTGGGCTTAGTGACTTCAAGTAGGTCAGATACGATAGATGATGTAGCGGCAGCCGAACCTGTAGTAACAATCTCAGCAGCGTCTATTGATTCAGAACTGTTATTAACTGGATTGACCACTAACCAATCCTTGATATCTTGAGGAGATGCTTAAGATCCTTGAGAATTTTAGCGGGTGGCAAATCAGGCGGAAACCGCATCATCAGGTTGCCAAATGGATCAACAAGATAAACGCAACCTTCACAGGCAGTCATCTCACTTTGCGCTGCGTCAAATTGTGATTGCAGAACAACCATCTCACTGTTATCACCACCGACGACAAACAAACCCTCACTGGCACCCTCCAATTTTTGATGCATCTGCTCCCAAGCCGGAGTGACCAGTACGCGCTGCACCCGCTCCATCCGGCGCCCGGTGGAGAGTCGGATCTGGCGCATGTTATACAGTACCGTCTCGCACGCTTCATCGCACGAGTCATTGGCAAAAAATACCATGCTCCATTTGCCACGAATATCATCCAACCCCCAAACAGGTTGCTCGGCACTTTTAAGACCAAAGGTCTCGAGCGGCACCGCCGGGTGAATTAGCTCCCCATTGACCGATACACCCGCACCCTCGTTACTGTTCACGTAAGCGAACCAAAGCCAGGCCGCTATTAAGGGTGCTGCGTAGAGTCCC
Organism: uncultured Granulosicoccaceae bacterium; assembly: GCA_938020525.1. Lineage (GTDB taxonomy): Bacteria > Pseudomonadota > Gammaproteobacteria > Granulosicoccales > Granulosicoccaceae. The sequence goes on from CALIHW010000044.1 coordinate 41,590, forward strand.
ATTAATCCAAGCAACTTGGCACGACTTAATTTGCGAGCAGATTCTTCGGCCTGTTCATTCATCAGCTTTTTTAAAGATCATCAAGTATAAATAGAGAACAACGAGTGCAAGCAACATGGCAAACCACTGGAATGCATAACCCAAATGTTTGCTGGCACCGCTCGCGACAGGCTTAAAGTTATAGGTGAACCCGCCAGCCTGGCCCTTTGCAGCAATAATCACAGCATTCAATGCGGGTATTTTATCTAGTTTGGCTGCAATAGTCTCATAGTCAATAAACTGCAGTGTGAACGGCCACTGCTCATTTTCTACATCCGCTTCTGCATCCGGGTCCACAGCAGGCTCAGTGCCGCCCAACACAAACCCTTTTGACGGAGTGACCACAACACCTTTTAGCGAAATTTCTGACCCCGGTAGATGGTCCGCGGCCACATCGACCTTTCTGTCACCGTTGTGCCCAATCCAGCCGAGATTGACCAGCACATAGGAATCATCAACAAGAATAAATGGCGCGATTACCTCAAATCCTGCCTGGCCCGCCACAATCTTGTTATCAAGTAGAAACAATCGATTTGTATCAAACTTGCCGGTTAATTCGACACGCCGGTACAAGATATTTTTAACATACTCTATATCGCCAATTTCGCCTGCTCGCAGGGATGTCAGTGGTGGCAACCCGGTGGCAACTTCATGCGCCTGCACGATAGATATTTTTTCGTCCGCTCGACTTAACTGCCATATGCCGAGTTTGTAAAACATTGTCCCGACGAGCACGGCTGCGAGCGTTGAAATAATACCGGTTCGTGTTTTCAATCTTCGCAACCATCGGTTGTTTAAAATTCCGCTCACAGAGATTAACGTCCATCATTTTGGCCAGTGCATCATAACCGCAGTAGTCGTGTGGTATTGTAGTGTTTTTATCAGATCTAAGAAGCCATGCTACTGGTTAAGTTGATTATCATCCTGCTGTTGTTGGCGATTATCGTGAGCCTGTTTTCCAGTCTGTTTTTTCTTGTAAAGGATGACAGCAGCAAGAAACGCACGGTCAACGCTCTCACCTGGCGTATCGGTTTATCAATAGTCGCCATACTAGTTATTCTTATTGCCGGTGCTACCGGTGTGCTTAAGTAGGTCAAGCAGTTTGCGACTTACACCAGGACACAAAAAAGGGCACTGTAAGTGCCCTTTTTTATTCCCACTAAATTATCGGGATGCCCTGTAGCTACAGGATATAAACAAATATAAAGAGCCCCAGCCAGACCACATCGACAAAGTGCCAATACCAGGCAGCCGCTTCAAAGGCAAAGTGATTGGTAGCTGAAAAGTGCTTTCGAGTCCCGCGTATCATCACGATAAGCAGGATGATCGCCCCCATACAAACATGGAAACCGTGAAAACCGGTTAGCATGAAAAAGGTTGAGCCGTAGATGCCGGTAGTCATCTTCAGATTAAGGTGAGCATAAGCCTCGTAGTACTCAACTGCTTGCATGATGACAAAGAAAAATCCCAGAGCGCAGGTTGCCAGTAACCATCTAACCATTTTGGCGCGATCACCATGTTTGATTGCATGGTGCGCAATAGTACAGGTGACACCACTGGTTAGGAGTATCAATGTATTTAGAACCGGCAACGGGAACCAGTGCATTGGCGTGTAATTATCACCAAGCTGCTCGGGACCATTGTTTGGCCAGACATAATCAAACCCAGACCAAAGTACCGCGTTAGTCGCTGCAGCTCCACCTTCACCTAACCCTGATAACCATGGGCCAGAGAATGTTCGGGCATAAAACAACGCCCCGAAAAACGCACCAAAGAACATCACTTCAGAGAAGATAAACCACATCATCGACATTCGAAAAGAAACGTCTACTTGTGCGCTGTATTGTCCGTTCTCCGACTCGGCAATAACCTCACCAAACCATCGAACCATCATGTATACCAACAGCGCTGCACCTAACGCCATCACTATCCAGCCGCCACCGTTTAACAGGGAGGCGAATCCGGCAAAGAAAGCAAAAAGCGCTATCGAACCGATAATCGGCCACTTGGCTTCATGCGGGATGTAATAACTACTTGGAGAGCTCATCTTGATTTTTCCTGATAGGCCTGGCTAGTTGACTGTGTTGTTTAACTGTCAGACAGGTTTTCCGGATCTTCGCCGGTATTAAAATAAGTGTATGAAAGAGTGATCGTATCGATACTTCGAGGCAGATCAGGCTCGACAAAGAAAATCAGCGGCATTTCTTTCTCCGCACGGCCTGCAAATTCCTGCTTGGTAAAACAGAAACACTCGATCTTGTTAAAGTATTTGGCGGCAGAAGACGGCGCGACACTAGGCACAGCCTGTCCAACGGCCGGTCCACTGCTCAAATTCTTGGCGATATAATTCGTTGTGTAGGTCTTACCCGGCACCACTTCCATGGTTTGGACCACCGGTTTAAAAGACCATGCTGCCGAGGAATTAATGACTGATACAAATTCAACCGTGATGGTGCGATCAGAAATCACCGAACCATCGGGTGCCGCAACTGCAGCTGAATTTGTACGACCATTGAGACCAGTGATATCGCAAATCACGTTGTAAAGCGGTGGCATGACAACATAGCCAAAGGCGAACATCGCAATGCTAAGCGTTGCGAGTTTTCCGACCAGAAACATATGTGGACTGGATTTCATCATCCCGCACCCGTTTGCTTAAATTGCATATAGATACTCAGTAAGTAGAAGCCAAGCGCAATCACCGCGAGAATGATTGGTACCTTTAGATTGCGCTTTTGATTTGCCATCATCTGTGTCTTGAAAACGGTGCAGTAATTACTACTGCACCGAATTGTTCCGTGTTACTTAGCTATATTGGGCCGGTGGCTTTTCAAAGGTGTGGTAAGGTGCTGGGGACGGTACTGTCCACTCAAGGCCGTCTGCACCTTCCCAGACTTCATCAGTTGCCTTCTCGCCACCCTTAATGCACTTATAGATCACGTACACGAAGATCAGCTGAGAAAAACCAAAACCGAATGCACCAATAGTGGCGACCGCATTCCAGTCGGCAAACTGCAAGTTGTAATCAGGGATACGCCTTGGCATACCAGCAAGACCTACAAAGTGCATCGGAAAGAACAGTACATTCAGGAATACTGTTGATACCCAGAAGTGAATTTTGCCCCACTTCTCGTCATACATGTTACCCGTCCATTTGGGCATCCAGTAGTACGTTGCTGCCATGATCGAATAGATTGCACCTGGCACCAGTACATAGTGAAAGTGAGCAACAACAAAGTAGGTATCGTGGTATTGGATATCAGCCGGGGTAATCGCAAGCATTAATCCGGACAGACCACCGATGGTAAACATCACCAGAAAACCTATTGCAAATAGCATTGGTGTTTCAAAGGTCATTGAACCGCGCCACATAGTCGCAATCCAGTTGAAGACTTTCACACCGGTAGGCACAGAAATCATCATCGTAGCAAACATAAAGAACATCTCACCAGCCAACGGCATACCCACAGTAAACATGTGGTGTGCCCAAACGATGAATGAAAGAAACGCAATTGATGCTGTGGCGTAAACCATAGACGCATAGCCAAACAGAGGCTTACGTGCAAAAGTCGGGATGATGCTTGAGATGATGCCAAAAGCCGGCAAAATCAAAATATAAACTTCCGGATGACCGAAAAACCAAAAGATGTGCTGATACATCACCGGATCACCACCACCTGCGGCATTAAAAAAGCTGGTGCCGAAAAAACGGTCTGTCAGAAGCATGGTAACTGCACCGGCCAATACCGGAATAACTGCGATCAGCAAGTAAGCTGTGATGAGCCACGTCCATACAAACAACGGCATCTGCATTAGCGTCATGCCTGGTGCACGCATATTAAAGATGGTTGCGACAATGTTGATCGACCCCATCACAGAAGAAATACCCATGAAGTGAATTGAAAAAATCACGAATGCGAAACTATCACCGCCTTGCAGTGACAGAGGAGCATATAAAGTCCACCCACCAGCGGGACCACCACCTTCCATAAACAAGGTAGACAGAAGCAGCAGAAATGCAAAAGGCATAATCCAGAAGCTCCAGTTGTTTAACCGTGGCAACGCCATATCCGGACCACCGATCATCATCGGTATCATCCAGTTGGCAAGACCGACGAACGCCGGCATCACCACACCGAAGATCATAACCAGCGCATGCATCGTAGTCATTGAGTTGAAGAACAACGGATCGACCAGTTGTAAACCCGGTTGAAAAAGCTCAGCTCTGATAATCAACGCCATACCACCGCCGATGAAAAACATCACCAGTGAAAACAGAAGGTAAAGCGTGCCGATATCTTTGTGATTGGTTGTCCACAACCAACGTGTCCAGCCTTTAGCTGGCCCGTGATCATCATGATCGTGATGTCCTGCGGCAGCAGTGCTCATAGTGACTCCGACTCTTTAATTGGTTAATCTTCTAGATTGATTTGGGTCTGATTTATCTAACAGTCTGATTTATCTCAGGGCTTTAATAGCAGACGGTTGGATGGTGTCACCAACTGCATTGCCAAGCGCATTGCGCTGATAGGTAAGCACCGCCGCCATATCAGAATTGCTTAGACGATCAGCAAAAGCCGCCATCGCTGAACCGGCTTTGCCGCTATACACAATGTCTATATGTGCAGCATGATCACCAGTTGCGATTGCACTGCCGGTTATTGCCGGGAACGCACCTTCTATACCCGCACCATCTGCCTGATGGCACGAAGCGCATTGTTGGGCATAGACGCCTTCTCCGATGGCGACCAGTTCATCCATGGCCCATTCGCGATCATCATCCACCGCTGCAACAGCGGCACTAGCACCATCACCACTGTCCGCAATCATCGCTTCTTCAGCCTGAGTATTTTCTGCAACCCAGGCGTCGTATTCTTCTGCAGGAAGCGCTTTCACAACAACAGGCATAAAGCCGTGATCGCGTCCGCACAGCTCGGTGCACTTGCCGCGATAGGTACCAGGCTCTTCTATCAACGCCCAGTTCTCGTTAATGAAGCCAGGAATCGCATCTTTCTTTACAGCCAGATCCGGCACCCACCAGGAGTGAATCACATCAGCTGAGGTATGCAGAAAGCGCACTTTCTTACCGACCGGCAAAACAAGTGGGTTATCGACGTCTTTCAAATAATTATCGAACTGCGATACATCAATGCCTGAACCAACCTGACGTGCTGCGTTATGTTCGGCATTCAGATTACTGTAGAACTCAATTCCCGAGTCCAGGTATTCATAGTGCCACTTCCACTGATAACCGGTGATCTTGACGGTCACCTCCGCATCACTGGTGTCTTCCATTGCAATAAGGGTTTTGGCTGCAGGAATTGCCATAGCAATCAAAATAAATAACGGCACAGCAGTCCAGACAATCTCGACTAATGTACTTTCATGAAAGTCCGCAGCGACAGCGCCTTTAGATTTGCGGTGCTTGAACATGGAGTAAAACATCACCCCGAAAACCGCGACCCCGATAACACAGCAGATATAGAAAATCAGCATGTGCAAACCGTAGACGTCTCTACTGATAGGCGTCACACCCACTGGCATATTGATGTCAGCACGAGCAGCAAAGCTGCCAAGTGACAGTACCGCGAGTAATGACAGACGCGATGTTAAAGACATTGCGGACCTCATTCGGACCTTCTCCAAAAATGGCAAAATAAGATTTTAGCTTGCTCAACCGAAAACGGTAGTTGTGCCAAGCACTTAAGTATTACTATTCCCTGACCGCCGAATTAAACGACGGCTATGATTTTCAACCCTCAGCTGATCAGCTTAAGCTGAGGCTGATCCATACGCAGACAGTGCAACAATTCTTTGTGTAGCATTCGTTTTTCTTCTTTGTTAAGCGCCTGTCCGATCTCCAGACTTTGGCCACTGCACTGCAAACGCAACCGCCCAACTTCAAACGCGCTGGGAGGATCATCGAACTGTACCCGGGTCCAATGGCTCGGCAGTTCTGACGATGCCACAGGTTTGTCATATCCACTTTCCACCACAATGCTGTCACCGACTCTGGATATCACTTCCGTATAACCAAGCCGTTTGTAAGCCTTACTGAGGCAGAAAAACACAACCAGAAATTCAAGCCCGGCAAATGGCAACACCAACCAGAAACCTTCTACCGCTACAATTCCACCAAACACGGCACTCAAGGCACCAAGCGAAGCCGCGAGCAATACATTGGCGCGCCAGCTCATAGACTTGTTCGCCCGAACTACAATCTGCGTATTACCGGTTTGGCTGTTAACTTGTCGTGAAACCATGGCTAAGGTCGTGTCATAACTGGTCAAGTCTATCTCAACACTGTGTCCTGCTCAATTGGCGATAAAGCTTTAAGGCTACTCGAAAAGTTACCGGTTCGACCGACTGCAGCATCTCCTGTCAGTAGTGCAGCCGGATAAGCCTTTATTTTAAACAGCCAGATTCGCCACAAAACGCTGAATTACAGACATTTCAGAAATCTTTGAAACATCATATGTCACTCACCATATCGGCGGCAAGGACTACGCCAAATTAAGCAGAAAAATGCTGTTATCGAAGCTTTAGCTGATCGATATCGAAATGATATTCGCCAGGCGGCGCTTTTGGCACTCCGCTCCAGCCGTGCGCTGTGACGAGTTCCAGTGTGGCATCGACTCCTCCATCATTATTCTTCGGGTAGTGAGCTTCCAACCGCTGTCGCACACTCAATGCAGTCAATCCCCTTCGGCGACCGTTGAGCACATTGATAAAGCCAAGTGCAGTCAGCTCATCGAGCAGCTTATCAAGCGATGAATAAGTAACGGTAATGCGTTCAGTATCCATCACCGGGTCCGCCATACCAGACCTGACCATAAGATCTCCAACGTCGTGCATGTCCAGAAACATATTAATGTGCTGACTATCATCAATTTTAGCCCAAGCCTGTCGCAGCTCTATTAGCGTATCCGGACCTGCGGAACTAAGAAAGTAAGCGCCATCCCTAACTAACACGCGATTTATTTCTGCCACCAGATCTTCAGCGCAGCAGAGCCATGGCAACATCATGTTAGACAACACAAGATCGAAGCTGTTTTTAGCGAAAGGCAGCGGTTTGTCAGCATCAAGGCAAACCAAAAGCGGGCGCTTTTGCCAAAATCTGCGCCTTAACAAAGCATGCTGAAGACGCGCCAGACTAAGATCAACACCCACGACAGAAGCGTTCTTGAAACGCATTTGCAGTTGCGCCAGATGGCGCGCATCACCGGTACCGAGATCAATCACCCTCGAAGGAGCAGCCTTAAGTAAATCAAGGCGCTCAAACAGTCGCTCAGCCACCGCATCAAGAATTGTCTGAGCTGCAGGCGCTACCGCACGATTCATCGCTTTTTTCAGCAATTTTTCACTTGGTTCGAATTGTTGCAGCTCGGAGCTCTCCATCAACAGACCATCATTACTCTAGAATACGCCAATACTAGTGTGCTCAATATCCGTTGGATAATGAACAGTGCGGGAATATACGTCATACTGGCGCAAATCGACCCTCGCGACCTACTCTTTATGCAGGTAATTCAATATCTATTGCCACTGGCGGCGTATCTTGTCGGCTCTATTTCTGCAGCCATCATAGTCTGCAGACTGATGAAGCTGCCTGACCCGCGGTCAGAAGGTTCCGGCAACCCGGGGGCTACCAATGTCCTGCGCGTTGGTGGAAAAAAAGCTGCTGCTATCACTTTGGTCGGTGACGCACTGAAAGGCTTTATCCCGGTATTTGTCGCGAGTAAGTTAGAGGCGCCCGCGTTAATGGTCGGGCTGACAGCTCTGGGTGCTGTGCTTGGCCATTTGTTTCCGATATTTTTTGGTTTTAAAGGTGGCAAAGGTGTGGCAACCAGCTTCGGCTCTTTTTTTGGCATTGCCTGGCTAGTCGGATTACTTACTGTGACAACCTGGCTCGCTTTCAGCCTTACTTTTAGAATTTCATCGCTTGCAGCGCTTGGCAGTCTATTAATGATGCCGTTGTTTATCTGGATAACCGTAAAGTCGGGCACACTTGTGATCTGCGGTGTGGTTATTACCGCTTTGGTATACCTCAGGCATAAAGATAATATTTCTCGCATTTTACAAGGTAACGAGCCCAGGATTGACAAGAAAGGTCGTTGAGAGAAAACAGTAGAAATCTTCTATCCGCTCAATTTGGCCGCTCATTTGGCCGCTCTGTGACCGCTTTCTGGCCGCGTGTTTATCCAGCCGTCTTTCTATCCTTCTATCAGTCCAGAGCTCTATCTATCCGAAGGCGCAGTCATTTCATCCAATGGCCACCGTGGCCTGACTGTAATTTCAGTACTACTGTTTTCTCCCTCCAACAGCCTGAACGCACCAGCATAGGCAATCATCGCGCCGTTGTCGGTACAGAACTCCAGCCGCGGAAAATACAATTCTCCGTCAATCGATTGAATGGTTTGATCAAGCAAAGCACGCAATCTGAGATTGGCCGCAACACCACCGGCCACCACCAGGGTTTTCATATTTTCCTGCAACAGTGCTTTTCTGCATTTAGTTGCCAGGGCTTCAACTGCTGCAATTTCAAAAGCCGCTGCAATATCGTTCACTGCAGCAGGATCGCGTCCGGTTTTTTCAAAAGCGGTTATAGCGGCAGTCTTCAAACCACTAAAACTAAAATTTAAGTCAGCACTTTTCGCCATTGGCCTTGGAAACTTAAATTTCTCTGCATCACCGTCGATGGCAGCCTTGGCCAAAGCGGGCCCGCCCGGGTAGCCAAGACCGAGCATTTTTGCTGTTTTATCAAATGCTTCACCGACGGCATCATCAAGCGTGTCACCAAGCAATTCATAACATCCAACAGACTCTACTTTTACAAGCTGGCTATGACCACCTGACACCAGCAGACAAATAAAAGGGAATGCAGGCGCTGGCGATTCCAGCATGGGTGCCAGCAAATGCCCTTCCATGTGGTGCACAGCAAGCGCTCTGATGCCTAACTGCCAGGCCAACGCTCGGCCTGCGATAGCACCGGTGAACAATGCACCAGCCAGACCCGGGCCTGCTGTATAGGCAACCGCGTCGAGATCATTTAGCTCAATTTCGGCATCAATCGCGCAGGCTTTGGTGAGCGTCACCCACTTTCTGACATGATCACGAGAGGCTATTTCGGGCACCACGCCACCATATTCGGCATGGATATCGACCTGACTGTGCAGTTTGTGCGACAGCAATCCTCGCTCGGAATCATAGATAGCGACACCTGTTTCGTCACAGGAAGTTTCAATGCCAAGGACTTTCATGTTGCGTTATGGCCAGTTAAACCTATATTGATGTGGGTCGATTACTTGCTTGTACCGCGTAAACCCTTATAATCCGCGGGCTCGACGGCAGATTTTCTGCCAAGCAGTTATCTGCTGTTTCCCAACCGAATTCATTGGAGATGTGTTTCCACTATGCCGATTGTACGTGTAAAAGAAAACGAGCCATTCGAAATTGCTCTGCGCCGCTTCAAGCGATCTTGCGAAAAAGCCGGTGTTCTGACAGAAACTCGCCGCCGCGAGTACTATGAAAAGCCTACTACCGAGCGCAAGCGTAAAGCAGCTGCTGCGGTAAAACGCCATCAGAAGAAGCTCTCGAAAGAAGTATCACGCAGAGTACGAATGTACTAAACCAGTCGCTGGCTAACTACTGCCGGCTACTGAAGGTACAGATTCCGGCGATGTCTGAAATCAAAAGCACTGTTCTGGCTGATATAAAAGCCTGCATGAAAAGTGGTGACAAAGCCCGCCTAGGCGTACTGCGCCTGATCTCATCAGCGGTCAAGCAACGCGAAGTCGACGAGCGAGTCGAAACTGACGATGCTGCGATGATCTCTATTCTTGACAAAATGGCCAAACAACGACGTGAGTCGATAGAGCAATTCACCACCGCAGGCAGAGCTGACCTCGCAGATGCAGAAATTATAGAACTCGGCATTATAAAAGCCTACTTGCCCGCACAACTCTCGGAAGAAGAGATTGGTGCAGCAGTAGATAAAGCAGTTGCCACCACAGGTGCGAGCTCGGTTCGTGACATGGGCAAAGTCATGGGTATCCTTAAACCCGAGCTGCAGGGCAAAGCAGACATGTCTGCCGTCAGTTCTCTGGTAAAATTAAAACTCGGCTAAACCTGCACGTCTCCGCTGGCCTGATGCAACTGTCTGACTCAGTCGCCTTGTCTAGCTTCCGGGTCCAGCTTTAGAAACAACGCACTTTCAATCCCCCCGACACCACGGCTCAAGACTATGGGAAACGTCTTTCAATTCCTCGACGCACCGCGCCAGGACCCTGAAAAAAAACCAGTAGCAGAAAGGATTGTTGAATTTGGCGAGATTTATGGCCAGTTCGATCCTGAAACCGCATCAACACAATCTGAGCGCTGTCTGGCTTGCGGCAACCCGTATTGTGAGTGGAAGTGCCCGGTGCACAATTATATTCCAAACTGGCTAAAGCTTGTTGCTGAAGGCAATCTCTTTGAAGCGGCAGAGATGAGCCATCGTACCAATTCATTGCCGGAGATGTGTGGTCGTGTTTGCCCACAAGACAGATTATGCGAAGGCGCTTGCACACTTAACGATGGATTTGGTGCAGTCACGATTGGTTCAGTAGAGAAATACATCACCGATGAAGCACTTAAGCTTGGCTGGCGACCGGACATGTCGAACGTTGTCCCGACCGGTAAGAAAGTTGCCGTCATCGGCGCTGGTCCGGCTGGTCTTGCCTGTGCCGATGTGCTGGTACGCAATGGCGTTGAACCGATTGTCTTTGATCGCTACAACGAAATCGGCGGGCTGCTGACTTTCGGCATCCCACCGTTCAAGTTGGAAAAAGAAGTCGTATTTACCCGACGCAACATCATGGAAGAAATGGGTGTGAAATTTTCCTTAGGCGTCGAGATAGGAAGTGATATATCAATTGATCAATTGCTGGCCGACTACGATGCCGTGTTCATGGGTATGGGTACCTATACCTCTATGCGCGGTGGGTTTCCCGGTGAAGACTTAAACGGTGTCTATGACGCCCTGCCCTACCTCATTTCAAATGTTAATGAACAACACAAGTGGCAGGCGGATGCACCCTTCATCGATTTAAAAGATAAACAGGTGGTTGTACTCGGTGGCGGTGATACAGCGATGGACTGCAACCGGACTGCCGTCAGACAAGGCGCTACACAGGTTACTTGCGCTTATCGTCGTGATGAAATCAACATGCCGGGTTCCAGACGTGAAGTAAAAAATGCAAAAGAAGAGGGTGTTAACTTTCTCTGGAACCGTCAACCTATAGAGATAGTAGGCGATGACAAAGTGACTGGCGTCAAAGTGGTTACCACACAACTGGGTGACCCGGATGCGCGAGGTCGCCGGTCACCTGAGCCAGTACCAGGCACTGAAGAAATTATTCCGGCAGATACGGTTCTAATTGCTTTTGGCTTTCGACCAAGCCCTGCAAGTTGGTTTTCAGATCAATCAATTAATATCGATCAATCAGGGCGGGTTGAAATAGCAGCTGATGCCACTCACAGTCACCAGACATCAAACCCAAAGATTTTTGCCGGTGGTGATATGGTACGCGGGTCTGATCTGGTTGTGACCGCAGTGTTCGAAGGTCGTAATGCTGCTGAAGGCATTCTTGAATACCTGGATGTTTAGGCGCAGGGACTGGCTCTAGCTCGGTTTATTCGTGAAATGGCGAGCATAGCGCGCAGAGCATTGGTTTCACAGGGTATTTTCTTCTCGCGTTCCATGTTTTCATTTACTTGGCTTACTGATATTTACAAGAGAAAAAATTCGCTGTGAAATCAAGGATCAAGTGGGATGCCGTCATTTTCATGAATAAACCGGGCTAGGAGCTTGTACGAGAATGACGGTCGTAGCGAGAAAGTGAGATTTTGAGTCAGATATTTCGATCGATTGAGGCGAATAGTCATTCATATTTAACGATATCGATCGCAATAGCTGGCCAAAAGATCGCTTTCGCAGTAGATCATTCATTCTCG
>CALIHW010000045.1 GCA_938020525.1 uncultured Granulosicoccaceae bacterium
AGACATCTGCTCTTCCCGTATATTCCAATCCGTTACGAACAAGGCCCTTAAACATATGGGAAGTAGGTTTGCAAAATCAATCGCTTGTTGAGTTGAAATTCTTCGACGAAAGACCTGGAACACGCCTTGTGTCATTGTATAAGTTACTTGAGTACTCCATAGGTCGGAATTATTTCGGGCTTCCAACAGATACTCGTAAAATTTCGCTGAAGCCCGCTCATATTCTGGCGGTACTGGCATCTTGTTCCCTATGTAGATAGGTTTTAGACCTTTTAACTCTAACGGTACAAATGTCGGCTTATGGCCGACAGTTGCTGACCCCCCACGTCATTATAAATCTGATGTTTCCAACGACCCAGGGCTGCTCTAAAGCACGTCATCAAGGTAGAGTTCTGAATAACTAGGTGATGCGTGTTCCCATTGAACTTCATTCTCCGTAAGGTACTGGCAAACCATACTTAGCTCCACAGACTTCGGTATATCAATACAAATATACTTAGGATTTGCGCCCTCATAGCTACAGCCCATTGCAACAAGTGAATCTAAATGCTGCTTCTCTGGTCCTTCTTCATTTTCAGGATTTTCAAAAATAATTCGGACAAGCTTGTTACCAGATTTCTCCAAGACATGTGTAAATACTAACTGCCCTTCCTCTTCAGAATATTCTGCGCCAATGATATCTCCCGCCGCAATTCCATAAAAATAGAATGTGCAATTCTCCATCCGATACCGCCCATCTCCAAGATCTACGACCCAAGGTGTTTCCACATAAGCCGCATCTCCTTCCTCATGACGGAGAACTACTTTTTGATAATCCGTTTCAGCCATAACTTCTCTAATAGCTTGGTCTTATTAGATGGTTCTCTAAACAGTTAAGTCAGCAGCATATCTGATGATTTAGATGTTACGCGCTGGCAAATGCATCCCTGGCGAACGTCCGTTTTGTACTCTCTGCTAGACAGCCAATTTGTCGCAATGACCGACCGGAATATTCAGCAACTGCTCGCAATGGTCGCTTGAGTGCCGAGGCAGTGTGAAAACTGTCGCTCTCACAGTGCTCTACTTTTATTTCATCCTGCTCTACTAAGCATTCAGGAAACTCTCGTGCGCAAAAACAACGGCAAAATAAGAAGAACCAGAGTTTTCACACAGCCTCTGCCCTTTGCTGAGTGTCAAGCCACTCCAGAACTACGGTTAAATTACATCTGAATCGACGGCATTTTGTAGCTTGGATTGTAACAGAACGATCATTCTGTTAAATTTCAAGAATGCCTAGATCAAAGACGCACAATAAGGAATCACTCGCTAGATCTGCAATGGAATTGTTTTGGAGCAAGGGCTACGAAGCAACATCGATGAACGACCTTGTTAAGGCAACGGGCGTTAGCCGACATGGCATTTACAACGACTTTGGCGGCAAGCACTCTTTATTCGTGGCTGGCTTTGATATTTACCAACGCTGTGTTGTGACACCTGCGTTCCGACAAGTTGAAAGTGAAGATGCCGGGTTTAATGAGCTAACTAGTTATTTTGAATTTCAAATTTCACAAGCCGAATCATTGGGCTTGCCCGGCCCTGGATGTTTAGTTGCAAATACGATAACGGAAACAACGACCCATCATAAAGACGTGACTAATTGTATTTCCATTCATCTACAAAGGCTCAGATCAGGATTCGAAAACGTATTGACTAACGAAACGTGTCCATCTAAGGATATCGATACACTTAGCGAACTAATAGTGGTGTTCACACAAGGCTTATGGTCCACGTCACGGGTTATAGACGATGCAGATCAACTAAGGAGATCAGTGACCATATTACTTGATCTTATAAAACACAGAGCACAAAGATGACGCAGTCCACTTACCTACTTAGCACGTTCCCAAGTCGCGCTTTCTGGCTAACCGCGTTGGTTAACGCAGTTTGGATAAATGCATCGGAGGTTTTTCGATACTTCGTCTTTGTCATGCCAATGATGCGTGAAGCATTCCCTCAGGTAGAGGGCATTGCACCAATGAACTTGCCTGTTTTCGCCATTTGGGGGGCTTGGGATGCGATTCTAGTATTGGCAGTAACTGGATTTGTATTTCTTTTTCTTGACCGATTTGGTAACGGTTTACTCCAGGCTATAGTGGCCGGGTCCCTTATTTGGACAGCAATCTTCGTCATTCTCTGGCTTGGCCTGTTTAATATGAATATGGCGACCGGCGCAATATTGGTTATTGCATTGCCGCTAAGTTGGCTAGAGATGGTCGTTGCAGCACTAATCGTCAATTGGGGCATGCGGTATTTTCAGAATTAGATTCTTCATACTTCGATGGTTTCAGCATGATATTTCCTCAGTTGGTCGTGGAAGCACCCCCGGAAGCTCCAGGGGTGCTGATGCGTTTATATCTCAGTTTGCTCGGCGATTTCCAAAGCATCGTCTACCTCAACGCCAAAGATAGCGCTAACACAGTATCGTGCCCTTCAATTTCAATAATAGCCTCAAGATAGGTGTCTTCTGTGGTGATGAACTTTGCTTTCATTTTCCCATTAACGGTGATTTATATATTTTGAGAGCATAAACGGTTATACCTGTGCAGCATATCTAGAAATCTAGAGGTAATGTGCTGCAAAGTTATCTACAGCGACTGACTGCTTTTTATTTTCCTAAAGACCATAACTTCCTCGCTAGGAATGACCGGAATTAACCAATTTTCCCCGTAGCGCGAACGGAGAATCTGTGCCTTTTGCAAACGGTCATTGCTCACGCCGACTAGAGGGCATTCATAACTGATCACTGCATCTAAAAGCAAACACGTAAGCGGACATATGATTCTATACATAATAATCGTTGTAATTCTATCTGTCTAAACGACCGTAATGGTAACAGTGAGTCACACGCCCACAAAACAAGATGGTAAACGCTGGTTTCCAACTTCATCTTGCAACGTCCACTTACTAGACACCAACCTAATAGTCAGATACACCACCCTCAAGGTTGTTCGATAGAAAGCTGTTGATAGGTTCGTCGGTAAGTTGCCGGCGCTGCCCGATAGTGTTTTTTAAAAACACGGCTAAACGCCGCCTCTGATTGATAACCTACCTGGGCTGCAATCTCGATCATCGGATCGTTGGTATCCAGCAATTTTTGCCTGGCCAATTCCATACGCCACTGCGTCAGGTATGCCAGTGGAGAAAGACACAGATAGCGGGTAAAAGTGGTTGCAAATGAAGTCCGCGACATACCGGCTGTCGAGGCTAGCGATTCGAGCGTCCAGCCGTGTCCCGGATCACTATGAATTGCTTTCAGCGCACGGGTAATTCTTTTATCCCTATAGCCCGCCATTGCCGGATTGTTGTTGCCATCTGATTCAAGATAACTTCGCAGTACCTGTGTAAAAACGATTTCAGAAAGTTTCAGTGAAATGAGATCACTGCCAAGATTATCGCGGCCCGCCTCGGCACCGATCAGGCGCAGGGTGTTTTCCAACCAGGTACCTGATGCACCGCCGTAGTTTCTGATGTGGATATGCGATGGTAGCGCATCAATTATCGGATGAGTTGTATGCTCGTCAAAAGCAAAGTGCCCACAGATCAACTGTGTCTCATGGTTGCTGCCAAACTCGCCGAACACCAGTGTGCCGTGCCCCGAGAAGCCGGATTGTTCGATTACCTGATCGAGCTCTGTGACGGGATCTTCATCGATGTGGTCACTGTAAATTGTATGCGCTGCACCCTGCGTAATAATGATCAGATCACCTTGTTCTATTGGGACTGGCGTCGCTTGCCCTTCGATTCTTACCAGACATCTCCCCTGATGTACGTAGTGAAACCTGGCGACATCCTTGTACACAGGCACCCGTACACTCCAGGGACTGGTAAACGAGGTGCGAAAGTACAGTGTTCCTTTAAGTTTAAGGTGCAGGAGGATATCACTTAGCAGATCCAACGGTATTATCTCCAAGACGAGATTTTCTGAAGAGTTGATTGTATCAGTCAGTCAAAGCTCAACAATCAGCTTTTGCAGATATTGTTTATTTGTGAACGATCGATCAAGTAATTCGGATGATTGATCATTCAGCAACCAGAGAAAGCAGTTTTAAATACACACTCCACAAACAATGACTAACTCTTCAGGAGAAGAAATCATGAAAACTCTGCTTAAAAATATACGTACTACAACAGTCTGCATTTTAGCTATAGGCGGTTTTACATTGCCGGTACATGCTGAATCACCGGCGGACCTGAATGATCTGCAAATCGCACATGTTGCTTATGTTGCAGACAATATTGATATTCGCTACGCCCATCTGGCACTTGGTATTTCCGATAATCCGGAAATTAAAGAGTTTGCAAAAACTATGATCCGCGACCATGAGGCGGTCAATGAGCAGGCCCTTGCGCTTC
>CALIHW010000046.1 GCA_938020525.1 uncultured Granulosicoccaceae bacterium
AGGGAGAGTGACTTGGCTTCGGGGACATGCATTAAAATAAAGTCGAACAGGATTTCACAAAATGCTTTGATGACACCCTCCTGAGGGAGAATGGCTATTCGAGTTCGCTTAAGCTACGGGCTTCCTACTTGCGCCAGTCTAAAGACTGGCACTTGGCCGCTTTGCTACTTCACTAAACCAGCGATGTAGATTTTTACATTCTTTAGGTGCTTCAAGCTTTATCCATTTAGCAAAATCTAGAGTTATAAATGCAGTGATATCAGCCACACTAAAGTAATCACCTGCAATAAACTCACGCTCTGCAAGATGATTATCCAGCCATTGCATAAATTGCGATGCTCTGACTCGGCCGCGCTCAACCAGCTCAGGAATCTGTGCGTGCTCATGTTTGCCAGTGACAGCATTATTCTTAAATGATCTGGCACGGTTTCGAAAAGACTCACCTACTGCCATAAAACCTTCCTGCTCGATACGCCACTCTAGATCTGCAATATGGCCACGCTCTTCTGGATTACGACCCATCAGAGGTTGTTGAGGGTACACTTCCTCTAGATAACGACAGATGGCGTGTGAAGAAGTGAGAATGGATCCATCGTCCAGCTCCAGTACTGGCACAGTTCGGTGCGGATTTAAAGTGGCGAAAGCCTGTGAATGCTGCTCTAAACTACCCAGATCAACTTCTACCACCGGAATATCCAGGTTCTTCTCAGCAATGAACATTCTGACTCGTCGCGGGCTCGGGGCAGTAGCGCAATCGTAGAATTTCATTTTGTTGATTCCAGAGGGTTGTAGCCGGTCGGTCGTGCTTAATTAAACATGCGGTAACGGGCGAATATGGAGTTCTTTGTGCATTCAGGGTCAGTCTGGCTACTATAATACAGTGCGTTCACCATACACTTGGTTTTGACAGAGCATTTCGGCATGCATATTCAAGAACCTGCCGGCCTTACCACTGTCTACCACCTTCTATCTAGTTAACCAGGATATTCATGAAAAAGCTTTTACTGGCAACATTAATCACTGCCTCCTGCTCTGTCGCATACGCTGAAGTCGACCTTGAGGATGAGAAAAAGAACCTGAGCTACAGCCTCGGCTTGCTACTTGGCGATCGCTTTACCAAGCGATTTGGCGACCTCGACTACGATGTCTTGATGGAAGGACTCAGCCAGGCCCACGAAGGCAAAGAAACACAGATTACTATGGAAGAAGCACAGGCAAACCTGCAGACTTTCGAACAAGCAGCTGCGCAGCAGGCCCAGGCCGCAGCCGCCGAGGAAGGCAACAAGTATCTGGAAGAAAACAAAGCCAAAGATGGAGTAATGGTTACTGAATCAGGCCTGCAGTATGAGGTGATCTCCGAAGCGGATGGTCCCAAGCCTACAGCAGCGGACACCGTAAGCGTTCATTACACTGGTACTCTGCTCGACGGAACCGTGTTTGACAGTTCCGTTGAGCGCGGCCAGCCTGCAGAGTTCCCGCTAAACGGCGTCATTCCAGGTTGGACTGAAGGCTTGCAGCTAATGAACACCGGCAGTAAATATCGGTTTGTGATTCCTTCAGAGCTCGCATACGGCGAGCGTGGTGCCGGCCAGGCGATAGGCCCGGGTGCGACACTAATTTTCGAAGTCGAACTTCTCGAAATTAAATAAGAATCTGCAACACCACAGGCGGCAGACCTCTGTTTGCCGCCTTTGCTCGGTTTACCACTTTTGCTTACCAATTTGAATTGATGACATTGGTTGTCGCAATTCTAGAACTCTGCCTACCATCATTCGTGATATCAACGTCATAAATACATAAAGTACTGGCCCGCTTGTGGTCACTAACCGAAGACGCTGATGACCGAACCAAAACGCCGACCTCGCCGCGGAGCTCGCGCCGCAAAAAAAGCTGAACGCGCCGCGCCTCTGGCATATGAAGAACGAGCGGTGAATCCGGGTATGTCCGGTGGGCGATTCGCACCATTGAACGACACTGACATCGGCAAGGTCAATGATGCCGTGATGGACGTGCTTGAAAATATCGGTCTTTCACAGGCAATCCCGACCTGTGTCGACGCCGTGAAAAAAGTCGGCGGCATCTATAAGGATGGCCGCCTGCACTTTCCGCGGTCACTGGTTGAAGACACCATTGCCAATTGCGCACGCAACTTCACGCTTTTCGGCCAGTCTCCTGAACACGATATCGAAATCAGTGACTCGAAGATGTACTTCGGCACCGCGGGTGCTGCGGTACACATTGTTGATGTTGAAAACCGCGAGTATCGCGATTCAACGCTCAAAGACCTTTACGACATAGCGCGTATTGTTGATCAGTCTGATCACATTCATTTCTTTCAGCGTTCCATTGTTGCCAGAGACATGATTGAACCTGCAGATCTTGATCTGAATACCATGTATGCCTCGGTAGCTGGTACAACAAAACATGTAGGCACGAGTTGGGTATTACCTGAGCATGTTGATGAATCGCTCAAGATGTTGCACCAGATTGCGGGCTCAGAACAAGCTTGGCGCGACAGACCGTTTGTGTCGATGTCTTGTTGCTTTGTAGTACCACCACTGCGCTTTGCAGAGGATGCCTGTGCATGCCTTGAATCTGCTGTTTACGGCGGTATGCCGGTATTGTTGCTATCAGCGGGCCAGGCAGGTGCCACCAGCCCTGCCGCTGTTGCAGGTTCAGTAGTGCAGGCAGTAGCAGAAGTGCTGGCCGGACTGGTATACGTCAATGCACTAAAACCAAAGCATCCGGCTATCTTTGGTACCTGGCCATTCGTTTCAGACTTACGCACAGGTGCAATGAGTGGTGGCAGCGGTGAGCAGGCAATTCTAATGGCCGCCTGCGGCCAGATGGGACGCTACTATAACTTGCCCACAGGAGTTGCTGCAGGCATGGCAGATGCGAAACTACCAGATGCACAGTCAGGCTATGAAAAAGGCTACACGGTGACGCTCGCAGCACATTCCGGCGCTAACATGATTTACGAATCTGCTGGCATGCATGGCAGTTTGCTCGGCGCCTGTCTTGAAAGCTATGTTATAGACAATGACATGCTCGGCGCTATAAACCGGACAGTAAAAGGTATCGAAGTAAACGATGAAACCTTATCTATCGATACCATGCGAGACGTTTGCGTAGACGGACCTCTGCATTATCTTGGGCATGAGCAAACCATGAACCTAATGCAGAAGGAATACCTGTACCCTGATATTGGCGACCGAAATAGTCCTAAAGAATGGGCTGAGAAAGGCCGCCCGATATTACTGGAAGAAGCCAAGAAAAGAGTTGATCAAATACTTAGCGGACACTTTCCAGCACACATCAGTGAAGAAACTGATCGATTATTACGCGAGCAGTTTAATATTAAGTTGCCCAGAGACTTGATGACTAAGTCGAGTGATGCCTAAGTGGAAGTGATGCCTGAGTCGAAGTGATAAATAAGCAGAATTAATAACTACGTAACTTCAATCTGATCGGGTAGGAGGTGATGTTACCACCACCTCCTCCCACACCACCGTGCGTACGGTTCCGTACACGGCGGTTCAAGCAGAACATTCACGAAGTCTGGAGTAAGTTTGAAAGAGGGACACAAGCCTTAAAGCATGGAAGAAA
>CALIHW010000047.1 GCA_938020525.1 uncultured Granulosicoccaceae bacterium
TTCTTCCATGCTTTAAGGCTTGTGTCCCTCTTTCAAACTTACTCCAGACTTCGTGAATGTTCTGCTTGAACCGCCGTGTACGGAACCGTACGCACGGTGGTGTGGGAGGAGGTGGTGGTAACATCACCTCCTACCCGATCCGGGTCTGAATAGACCTTACATGCCAAGCATGCCAAGTACACCACTACCCAGTGCACCTGCGCCTGCACCACCAAGGAGACCACCAATGATCTGCTTTGGGTTGATAGAACCGCTTGCTGCTGCCGCGCCTGCTGATGCTGCGTCTCCGCCACGGCCCATTAGCCCACCTATCGCACCGCCTCCGAGTATTCCAGAGACTGCACTGATAATATTGCCATTCTCTGCACCTAAATTACCAAGCATACCGAGCAGGTTGCCACCCAGAAGACCACCGCCGCCGCCTAGAACCGCTGAAATAATTGTACCGAGCATATTAATAATCCTGTTTTATATGGGAGACTGGCTCCCGGAACTAATGTGAGTAACTGCTTGGCCCCAGTCGATCTCTGCGTCCCGTTTGAGGTTAGGGGGAGTATAGCCAAGTCAACTTGCTAGTTCCTTGTTTTAATTGAAATAATCTGTAAATTGCCAGGAAATTCCACTATATGTAGTGATTATCCGGGCGAAATACCGCAAGCCTACGGGCTATTTCCGGCATCGTTTCCAGTGAAACATTGGCGAAAGCCACTCTCAGGTGCTTCTCTTGATCCGGGCCAAACATTTCGCCGGGAAGTGCCAGCAGGTTTGCTTCGTCGGATAAAAATCGGGCTAATTGTCTGGCAGGCAGATCGTAGGGATGCTCCAGATACGCGAAGTAGGCACCCATCGCGGTGATTTGAAATCCATGATCGTTCTTTTTAAGCGATTCTCTGAACGCTGTGGCGCGCTTGTGCATTTTCTGACATTTTTCCTGTCGCCATTGCTGGGCATGAGACAAAGCGAACAGCGCTGCTCTTTGGGATACCAACGGTGCACAGATAGATACGCAGTCCAGAACTTTGGTGACTTCGATTAGAAATTCTTCAGAAGCGGTTACCGCACCGACCCGATAGCCTGCTAGTGCGTAGGATTTTGAAAAACTGTACAAATGAATTGCAGTTGATGGCCAGTCTGTATCTTCAAATACATTGTGTACTCGGGCGGAAGTGTCAGCTCTAAAGTCCCGATAGGTTTCATCGAGTATGAGCTTGATTCCTCGTTGTTTGCACAGCTCATAGAATGCGTTGATGGTAGTTGCTGGATACTCCTGACCTGTTGGGTTGTTTGGCGTAATTAGTACAATTGCACGGGTTTTATCGTTAATAAGGCTTGCTGCGACTTCCGGGTCAGGGATCAGTTGTTCGTCTGCTTTGCAAGGTAGAGGTACTGTGTTGATGCCGAGCATATCGTGTGACATCTTGTGGTTAAAATACCAGGGGGCAGGTAATAACACTTCATCCCCCGGTTTTATCAGAGCAGTCATCGCGACATGATATGCCTGGTTGCAACCGGCTGTTATCGCGATATTTGCAGCACGGATGCTTTGCGAGTCTGTATTTAAATATTCCGCGTAAGCTTCCCGCAGTTCTGGAAGCCCCAGTACATGACCATACTTGCTGACTGCAGGCTCACGTATTATCTCGGCTAGATGGTCGAGAATGTCGTCACTGGTGGCATAACCAGGCACGGCCTGCGAGACATTGATAAGTGGTAGGTCATCTGGAAATTCGCGATCTGCTATCCAGTTAGCCGCTTCGGTAACCGGTGGAAACTCGGTGTTATTTACCAGTGGATTGACGTGCATTGACTAGTCCCTGACAGCAACCTGATTTGCTGCGATTGTAAGATTGGGCTAGTTTATCACTATGGTATGAACGCTCTGAGATTTCTGAAACTGGCTGAAAAAGACTGATTGGTTCTGCTGTAGACAAAATATTCCGCACTTGTTAGTAGCTGCGGGATTTCGTAAAAATGTAGCAATGACTTTGAATGTATTGTTTAGAAAGATACAGCGGTGGCTGGTTTAAGCGTTACCCGAGGCTGGTGCAGAGTTTTGGCATAGAGAAAAGCGGTGTAGTAAAACACACCAATCAATAAGTAGTCTGCACATATAGCAGGATAGGGGCCTATATAAGCCGCCATTTCCAGTGCGAACCATTGACCTACCCATGCTGTTGCCAGCAAGCAAAAGGTAGAATATTTTATGGCACCGTGTAACTTACCCTGAGCAAGTATCCATGCACACATGAGCAGTACGACAAAGTCGTAGCCGTGATGGTAGAACACAGCACATGAAAACAATCCGAGGAATGCCATAACATGTGCTGGATCAGCGTTCTGGTTCCGGTAAAGTAACCACGCTACCGCGAGGGTAGCCAGCGCGATAAATGACAGTGCCAGTGGCAGCGGTAGATTAAGAGTCATCGATATAGCGATAAGGTTAAGGAAGCCTGTTCCATCACCCATCAACACCACTTTAACTGAGCTGAAGAAGAACTCATGTGGCCATATACCGATTCGCCAAGCCGCTATACATGTTAGAACAGCGTGGATCCCAGCCGCGTAAATAACCGGCTTAAAGGTGCCCCGGCGGAGAAAAATCAGTGTTAAAGGGAAGGTCAGTGAGTATTTTATCCAAGCAACCGAAAGTAGTAGGCCGGCAAGGCTTTTATTTTGGCCGTTGTGTGCAAAGTAATAAGCCCAGATAAATGCAGCAAGACTAATAAAGTTATGTTGACCTGCGCCGAGGCTTGTTCTTAATGGCGATGCGATAAGAAATGAAAGTCCCAGCAATGCCAATACAATCGGGCTGCGCACCGGAAAGACTTTTTGCATGCCAGCCAACAGCAGACCTATAAATATCAGGTTGGCGCTAAGCCAAAATATTTTTGCGGATTGCCAGTCAAATTGTGCGAACGGGGAAAGTAGTATGTAGGTCGATGCAGGATAACTTGGAGACTGATTCAGGAAATGCGGTGGGACAGATTCGTTACCCTGTTCGTTCCAGGTGATGAAATCACGATAAGGATCTATGCCATCGACTACATCCCGGGAAGGAGTCCACTGGAAATCGTGGCTTCCGGTCGGGGCGAGCGCGTTTTTCACTCCGGTGCCAACGAATAAAGCAGCGAGTAGTGCCATAGCGCACAAGCTCAGTACGGCAAGTACCCTTATTAACCGCGCACGTGCGGGTCTCGGCATGTCTGCGAACGAAGGCAGTGCCAAACTGATCCAGGTCAAATTGAACATAACTCTGTGCACTCGCTTGTCCCTTATATTTGTTCTAGTCGGTATCTGACAGGATCTCCGATTGAGAGCTGATGTCAGAATTTCGGCAGATAAAACAACATAATCTGCGCCTGTCCAGTCTTATAGCGTCATGACAATAAATTATTTTAGCGTCATGACATTTCGAATGCAAATGTCATGACATTTTAATTTGTCAGCGGCTATTTTTTGTTGACTACACAACCGTTGGGACTTTGGATGTCTGGGGACTATAGGCTTCAGGTAACAGGAATATAATTACCCGAAGGTAAAGCTGCCTGCATACACGGTTCTGGGAACAATCAAAGGAAGGTGGTCGCCGGATCTCTCGTCAGCCTTTCAAGAGCAGTAGCAGAATGCCTGCAACTATCAGGACGATGCCGGCCAGTTCGAACGACGAGACTTTCTCCTTAAATATGCGAGTAGAGAAAAGGTAGGTAAACAGCAGTTCAATCGTGCCTACTGACCGAACAAAACTGGCGTTTTGCATGGTTATGGCGGTGAACCAGCAGATGGAGGCGAGGATGCCGGCTGCGCCAACCACTGTCGCCCAACGCCAGTGTTGTAGCAGTTTGTGCCACTGTTCTGGTTCTCTCCATGTAATCCATGCACCCATCACGACGGTTTGGATTGTGAGCGTAATAGCCAACGTCAGGGCTGCTGATGTAAAAATATTGTTGTGTTGCAAGGCGAGCGATGCTCCGCGAAAACAAATCACTGATGCGCCGAGAAAGAATGCGCAGATGAGACCGATTGCAGTATCGCGACTAAAGACCTGTATTGTTACTGTCCTGATGTTGTTTCTGTTTTGGCCAAATGAAAGAGCGACCACACCAGAAGCACAGATGACGATTGCAATGGTAGCGGTAAAGCTCAGGCTGTCTTTTAACAGCAGTGCTCCGAGTAGAGCCACTACTACAACTTCGAGCTTTGAGAACGTAGTGCCGACTGCAAAAGTCTTAAATGAAAACATCCATAGCAACAACACAGTAAACAGTATCTGCGCAACACTACCGGCAACACAAAATATAAAAAATTCAATGTTCAAATCGGGTAGAGAGTCGCCCGTCATGTAGCGCACAACGCAAAGGTAAATAAGCGAAAAAGGCAATGCATATAAGAACCTTGAATAGGCAGCCGCGCTATTAGATAGCTTACCCGTAAGGTGTTTTTGCAGTGCAGAGCGCAGGTTTTGAAAAAATGCGCCGCCCAGCGAAATTAATGCCCACGTCTCAAGCACGGGTACTATAGAAGTCTATGATTTTCGCTGAAATATCGATTGCGTATCCGTTGCATAATTTTTTATTAGTGCGTTGATCATGGTCCGCGCTAACCATGGTCCTGATTGATTATTGCATTATTATTGCCAGCGTTGATTTCGGGTAGATACTTTCTGCCATACCGCCTCGCTGTGATTTTTTTGATTCCAGCCACGGTATTGATGTTGTGCGAGTAGTTTTTCATTCTTGAAGATAAAAATTAATAACGCACCTGCGAGAAAGCCACCGATGTGTGCCCAGAATGCGACACCACCACCGGTATTGCCACTCGAGGAGTAGACTCCCATGAATTGCACTACTATCCAGTAGCCAAGCATCAGGAATGCGGGTACTGCAAACGAGCGGAAGATAATCATGACAAACATATGTACATGTACCCGCGGGTAAAGAATGATGTAGGCACCCATCACTCCGCCAATGGCACCGGATGCTCCAACCATGGGTATCACCGAACCGCTGTCAGCGAGTACTTGCGCCATAGAAGCTGCCAGGCCGGATATAAGGTAAAAAGCCAGGAAGCGAACTGGCCCCATGGCGTCCTCAACATTGTTGCCGAAAATCCATAAAAACCACATATTTCCGATCAAATGCATCCAGCTGCCGTGCATAAACATCGCACTGACCAGGGTGATCCAGTCCGGCTGACCGTCGATTTCGCACATTTGCAAATTGCTGCTGAACTCTGCACCTGTGAGGTCAGCGGGTATCAGGCCGTAAGAGCATATCGAGCTGGACAATCCAGGTTCCACACCGATGCCTTGTAATGCCAGCCAGGCAATGAGATTTACGGCGATTAGGCCATAAGTGACATATGGGACCAATAATTGCGGGTTTTCATCGCGTATAGGGAAGATCATTTTTGTCACGCTCTGGCTGATGTGAATGGTTATTTGTTGATTTAGCCTGCATGCGAGGGTGTGCAACAAGCAAACTTCGCTGACTTGTAACTAAATTGTTGTAAATTTTTACTGCAAGTCAGTGGGCTTTGTTACGTTTTAGAGTATTGTAAGCAAATATGTTGGCTCGCGTGAACCGTAGAGTTCCTCAGATGAATCATCAATCTGAGCTGGCATATGTGTGGCGTCAGCTTTGCCAGCAAGATGGTGGCGATGAGGCGTGCGGCAATTGGCATAGAAACTGTTACCGGCGGTCGTGTTGCTGCCAATTTTGATTCGCTGGTGTTTATGTAGAGTTTTAAATCAGTTAGTGGTCCTTTCTCCTCAAGGAACGTTACCAAAAAAATAGGGCGTTAAGATGAAACGTATGAATTTTTCCAAACAGATAAAAATAAAAAGAGCACTGCCGATCCTCGTTGCAACCAGCGTACTTTCGGCGTGTGTAGGTGGACAGGAAGGTGACACCAATGGTGGGTTCGCAGGTGTTGGTGGTGTCGGCGGTTTAAGCGGTGGAACAGTTACAGCGCTTGGAGTGATTGGCGGTGTTGCACTTGCTGGTGCTCTATTGGCTGATGATGACGATGACAATACCGTCGTTGCTGGCACGGGTGACACTAGTACCAATACAGGCACCGACACTGGAACAGATACGGGCACTGACACCGGAACAGATACGGGCACTGGTACTGGGACTGATACGGGCACTGGTACCGGGACAGGCACCGGGACAGGCACCGTGACAGATACAGGTACTGGCACAGGAACTGATACCGGAACCGGAACAGATACTGGCACTGGAGCAGATACTGGCACTGGAACAGATACTGGCACTGGAACAGATACTGGCACGGGCACCGGAATGGACACTGGAACTACTGCTCCAACCGGCACAACTGCCGTATTGGATGCCAGCGGCGCTTTCTTAGGTGACTTTACAGCAGCAGAAACACTCCCTCCAAGTGGCTCAGCAGGTGTTGGTACATCTCAATTGATGTTTGATGGAATCAACGGCACAGGCACAGGTTGTGTAACTGTTCCTGCGGGTACAACACCAGCTCCTGCAAGCGGTGATGATGTGTCAGCAGTAACCCTCATGATTGGCCCACCGGGTGCCAACGGATTTCCGGGCGTCGAGCTCGAGCCAAACAATGCTGAGCGAACACTATGGTGTATGCCTGCAGCTCTTTCGGCCGCTCAGGTCGGTGTTATTCAACAGAATCTGCCTTCCGGCAATCTGTACCTCGCTGCTCGAAATAACGCCAATCCAAATGGTGAGTTGCGTGCGCAGATTTTATCTAACGATGTATACCGCTATTCAACGAGCGTCAATAATGCTGATGGCAGTTCTGCCAATGGCTTTGTGATGGTTAACGAAGTTACTGGTGACTACGCGATAACCTGGAATACCAGTGATCCAAATTCGGTAAGCGCTCACCTGAATGACGGTAACGTCTCCGGTGCCTCTGAAACTGTGCTGCTGACTTTGTCTCAGCGTCCAAGCAACCCGGCGCGTTTCTTTGCCTATGGCAACTTTAATGATCCAAATGATCAGCTTCCGAACATTGAAGCGTTGTTATCTGGTGGAATGGCATGGCTGGATGCACACAATGCCGCTGATGATCGTAGATTCTTTGGTCTGCTAAGCAAGAAAGATCTCTAGATAAACAATACGTAATTACTCGCAGTAAACGACGGGCCTCATTGAGGCCCGTTTTTTTTGGTGCGCCGAGCATGGCGCGAAGCGCCATGGTTGGCGTTTATAAGTGGTAAGTGAAAGCGAACCACGAAGTGACTTGGAGGTGAAAGTCCTCTGGGAGCCTTGATAACAGGAACCCCTAGCTGAACAGCAA
>CALIHW010000048.1 GCA_938020525.1 uncultured Granulosicoccaceae bacterium
TGTTAGCTCCGGTGTTTTTTGTTTTCTTTATTTTTCAATCGCTTGAAAATAAGTTAACAAATTACACCGGGGTTTTTATTTACAATCACGCCTGATTTAATTCTATCTTTCAATGCCTTAGCGTTTACGGACGGGCACTAGCTATTGGTCAGCCTAATGCGTCGAGGTATTGTTCGTAGGTTTCCGGCTCGTCTTCAACCATTGTTGATGCAGCGCCGCGAACGCTGCTGTTGAGCGGTCTGCGGATCGATTCTACTGGTAATCCGGTGGCCGCAATTACCAGTTGATCCATTCGCGGCAACAGTGCGCCGCCACCTGTGATCCGGATACCCGTTTCATAAGCAGTCTGCGTTATTGAGCTGTCAATTTTAGATAGTGCAGTTGTAATTTCACTGCTCAGTCTTGCAAGGGTTGGCTGCAATATATCGTTGATAGTTTCAGAGCTGATGCGAAACCTTGTCATGGTGTTGGTTTTTACTGACAGGCAATCTACCTGACATGAGCTTCGAGTACATTGAATGATCGATTGAGGTGTTGCAGCGGCGACACTGTGCTTGATTTCGCGAGCGGTATCTTCAGATACCTGCAGGCTAAAGCGTTCCAGCAAGCCGGCTGCAATCGCCTGGTCGATTGCATCTCCACCGCAAGACAAATTCTGATAATGAAGCACTTCGCCCCCAGCAACAGCGAATACTCGTGCTGCCGTCGTGCCGAAATCGATCATGATGCACGGGTCTGATTCGGTCAGCTCGGTAGAGTAGAATGCCGCCAGCGCTGCATCTATCACTTGTATATTTTTTGCGCCCGAAGATCTACAGGCTTTTTGTAATTGTCTGCTGATAGACTGAGAACAGTCGTGATGCTGCAGCAAGAGTATCTCAGTCGTTTTCGACGTCAAGCCTGATTGGGTTGCCTGGTTCAGAAAGTAGCTGAGCATCTTTGCGCTCAGGCCCAGGTCATTGCGCTGGTCAAATTGCACGGGACGGATTTTCCTTAGCCCGTCGAGTCCCTGGGAATTGACTGCCTCTGCCTCATCGCCGAACTTTACCACCGCTTTCGAACCGCCGATTGGATGATCCATATCCAGCGTGGCTATAGAGGGCTGGTCGAGCAGCAGGCCTCGATTGGCGGAGTAGAATCGTGTGCGAAAAGCACCAGGATCAATCGCGAATCGTTTGGCAGCGTTGTTTTTTTGGCGGCTGAACATTGAGCGGGCTCCCTTGTCCACTTATTCAACCGGAGTATAGACGTGATAGGTCGAACCGCCAGTCGCATGTGCTGGCAGAATGTGAGTGCAACGCAGTATCGGCCTATGCGTGCCGGGATTTGATTTGTTGAGGAGTTTGTAGGTGGTCCAGCGCCATGAGGATAATCGATAGAACCGCACCTTCAGCACGTACTTGCCGTAGATTATGTCTCTGCCGCAGACACTCCTAGTGTGCTAAATTAGCGGTTTTTTCACGAGGCAATTCAGCATGGCTGATGATGCGGAAAGTGTGGTCGGAAACGAGGTCGTGGAGCAGGTTGCACACCTTGCACGTATACAAATCGATTCTGATTCAGTATCGAATTATGCATCTGAGATGTCTGGTGTGCTGGAGCTTGCGGCGCAGATGGATCAGGTTGATACCAGCTTGGTTGAACCTATGGCTCACCCGGTGCGTGCGGTGCAACGACTACGCGAAGATGTAGTCACGGAAACTGATCGGCGCGAAGCGTTTCAGGATATCGCGCCATCAGTGGAGAATGGTTACTACCTGGTTCCACCGGTAATCGAATGATCTCATCAAGTAACTTGGTTGGAATCGCACTATCAATATTCTCTACACTCTACATCCTGCACTCAGATAAACAATGCACACACTTACTTTAGCCGAAATGCGAAGTGCGCTTGAAAGCGGTGATTTTTCAAGCGTCGAGCTATGTCGGCATTACATCGATAGAATTAAAAGTCAGAACGAAGCGCTTAATGCTTTTGTGAGTATCACAGAAGAACAGGCTATGGAAGCCGCCAGAGTGGCCGATCAAAAAAGAGCATCAGGTAATCTAGATGGTGCACTACATGGTTTGCCAATCGGGCATAAAGATATTTTCTGTACGGATGGTGTACGCACTACCTGCGGCTCGCGTATGTTGGAAGAGTTTGTCCCACCATACAATGCGACCGTAGTTGAGAAACTTAAAGCGGCTGGTGCCATATGTCTTGGTAAAACCAACATGGATGAGTTTGCCATGGGGTCATCAAACGAGAATAGTTACTTCGGCGCAGTGCGTAACCCGTGGGACAACGACCGTGTACCAGGTGGATCATCCGGTGGCAGTGCCGCAGCAGTGGGCGGCAGATTAGTGCCAGCCTGTACCGGTACTGACACGGGTGGTTCCATCAGGCAGCCTGCAGCTTTTTGCGGTATCACTGGTCTAAAGCCAACTTACGGAAGAGTATCGCGATATGGCATGATTGCATTTGCTTCCAGCCTGGATCAGGGCGGGCCGATGGCGGTTACCGCTGAAGACTGTGCGCTGTTGCTAAATGAGATGGCCGGATTTGATGAGCGAGACTCTACCAGTATAGAACGTGATAAAGATGACTATGTTTCATCACTGGGTAATTCTATTGATGGCGTAAAGATAGGCTTACCTAAACAGTATTTTGATGCAGGACTGGATTCGTCAATCGCGACTGCATTGCAGGTGGCAATTGCAGAGCTTGAAAAGCTCGGCGCAAAATTTGTGGATATTGATCTAGCTAATCAGCATTTGTCTGTACCTGCCTACTACATCGTCGCACCTGCCGAGTGTTCTTCTAATCTGGCGCGATTCGATGGTGTCAGATACGGTCATCGTTGTGACGATCCGAAAGATCTTGAAGATTTATACAAGCGCTCACGTGCAGAAGGCTTTGGTCGCGAAGTTAAGCGACGGATACTGGTTGGTACGTATGCCTTGTCTGCGGGTTATTACGATGCGTATTACCTTAAAGCGCAAAAAATCCGCAGTCTGATCAGTCGGGATTTTAGTCAGGCATTTGAAAGTGTAGATTTTATTCTGGGTCCGACTACACCTTCACCGGCATTTAAATTAGGTGAGAAAACCGGTGATCCGGTAGAAATGTATTTAAATGATATCTATACAATACCGGCTAATCTTGCAGGCTTGCCCGGTATTTCAGTGCCATGTGGTGAGGCTGAAGGCTTGCCTGTCGGTATGCAACTGGTTGGTAATTACTTTGACGAAGCGCGATTGTTGAATGTTGCCCACCAGTATCAGGCAGTGACTGATTGGCATACCCGGTTGCCTGAGTAATTATTGAAGTCCCTTGTTATTTTGTCTGGCCCTTAAGCAGTTCGTCTGCACCTTGTTTGTTAGAAGACAATTCAACCTTTTATATTTAGATCGCGGAGATCATGATGCAGTGGGAAACAGTCATCGGGCTTGAGATACATGCTCAGCTTGCGACGCAAAGCAAAATCTTTTCTGCAAGCTCTACGCAATATGGTGCCGAACCTAATACCCAGGCCAACGCTGTTGATCTGGGCATGCCCGGTGTGTTGCCTGTACTCAATCAGGAGGCGGTGCGTATGGCAGTCAAGTTTGCGTTAGCAACCAACGCCGAAATTGGTAAGCGTAACGTCTTTTCCCGCAAGAACTATTTTTATCCGGATCTTCCCAAGGGATATCAGATATCGCAAATGAGCCTGCCGATTGTCGGGGCGGGTGTGGTTCCGATTGAGCTTGAGGATGGAGTCGTTAAGAATGTCGGTCTGACACGAGCACATCTGGAAGAAGATGCTGGTAAGTCTGTGCATGAAGAATTTCATGATGCCACTGGTGTTGATCTGAATCGCGCTGGTACACCATTGCTGGAGATTGTCTCTGAGCCTGATATGCGTAGTGCAAAAGAGGCAGTTGCGTACGCTAAGAAGATTCATTCGATTGTTCGCTATATAGAAATATGTGACGGTAACATGCAGGAAGGATCGTTCCGGTGTGATGCCAACGTGTCAATCAGACCAGCAGGTGACGATAAGCTCGGTACAAGATCTGAGATTAAGAATGTAAACTCGTTTCGGTTTCTTGAGCGCGCTATTAATTTTGAGGTAGAGCGTCAGATAGACATTCTCGAAGCAGGTGGGGAAGTGGTTCAGGAGACCCGGCTTTACGATGCCGATAAAGATGAAACACGCTCTATGCGTAGTAAAGAAGAAGCCAATGACTATCGCTACTTCCCTGATCCCGACTTATTGCCTGTGCAAGTCGAGGATGAACTAATAGAGTCAATCCGATCGACACTGCCGGAACTCTCGGATGCAAGGCGTGCGCGTTTTATCTCTGAGCTTGAATTGTCAGAGTATGATGCCGGTGTTATGACTTCTGATCGTTATACGGCTGACTACTTCGAGGCAGTACTTCAGAAAAGCGGTGCGAGTGCCAAGCTTGCCTGCACCTGGATCAGTGGTGAGCTTTTCTCGCGTTTGAATAAGGAAGGCATTGAATTAAACGCATCGCCTGTTGATGCTGATCGATTTAGTCAATTAGTAGCACGCCTTCATGACAACACGATCTCCGGCAAAATAGCCAAAGAAGTGTTGGATAAAATGTGGTCCGGTGATGCGACTGCAGATCAGGTTATCGAGCAGGAAGGGCTCAAGCAGATTTCAGACAGCTCCGAGATTGAGAAAATGGTTGATGATGTCATTGCTGCCAACCCCGATCAGGTGGCCGAATTTAGATCGGGTAAGGAAAAGTTGTTAGCCTTTTTTGTTGGGCAGGTGATGAAAGCGTCCCGCGGTAAAGCGAATCCTGGTGAGCTAAACAAGCTTCTGCAGGAAAAGCTCAAAAGTTAGAGTTTGCCAGGTCGAGCGATAGGGGTGGTGCGGATAATCGTGTAATGTTGGCTGGGCGCTAGTGGTGATAAATTTTTGATACACTGGTGTCCACAATCCTGACATGCAACATGACGAACTGCTGTGCTTACAAGAAAATCAATAATTTGCGCCCTGGTGATGTTATTGCCGGTTGGTGCGTCTGCACAGTGGCCAGAGGCAAAGCCAGGTGTTTATTTGTCCGCTTTTCTTGATCGCCAGTCTCTGGGTGAGTCGGAAAACTCTGTAGAGCTGAGACCGATTCTGGGCTCAGTGTCGGCCGGTTATTGGGTGCGTCCCGGAATCGGGATTGAGCTTGAGGCGGGCGTTGGTCTGGCAGATGATTCATTGGGCAGTCTTGATCTTGATTTTGAGTCACAGCTTGGTATAAATCTGCGGCTTGAATCTTTGCCTGTCAGCCGTTTTGCAGCTTATGCACTATTTGGATATGTGCGCAGTTCTTACGATGTCTCGGTTGGCGGATCCAGTTCATCGATTACGTTGCCCGGTGGTCGACTATCCCTTGGAATGACTTATCTGATTAACCCGTTCCTGCGCATTGAAGCCGGACTTACGCACCACGACTACGATGGTGATACGCGTGTTAACAGTTTCCGTTTCGGACTGCGTTACGATCTCGACTCTTAAGACTTAAATTTAAAGCTAATAGCGCCTAAAGCTCAGATGAATACACGTATTTCAGCAGTCTTCTATTTTGTTGCCTGTTTACTGACCTTATCAGTGACAGCATGTGACAGTGATGGCGATGCACAGCGACTAAGTAACCTCGTGTCTATTGCAGATGCCGGTTTCACAAGCCTAGTGATCAACGGTGATACGGACACAATTATTGAGACAGGCGGCACGACGCAGCTTTCGCTTGAAGCCTTTAGTGACGGCGCTGTGTTAGGCACAGCAATCAGTGCAGCAAGTGCTGACTGGAGTAGTGCTGACACTCTAATAGCTGAAGTTGATTCGGATACCGGTGCTGTGACTGGTGGAAGTGTTGACGGCACTGTAGCTATTACAGCCAGATTTGGAAATCTGACTGCTACAACCCGGGTGCGTATTTCTTCAGCGGAGCTTACAAGTATTATTATCGAACCTGCAGACGCTGCGTTCACTGTGAATGAATGTAGTGATACCCAGTTTGTAGCTCTTGGTGTCTTTCAGGGTGAGGCAGAACAAAGGGATATAACAGATTCAGTTGTTTGGAGTGTTGCTCAAACCGGCGCGACATTTGATGAAATTGGTTTGCTGCGGGTTACATCATCTGATGTACTGACTGTCTCGGCTACCAGAGTTGCTGATGAGGAAAAGCCTGAGGTTACACAATCAGAAGAAGTAACAGTGCAGGATGGCCTTGAGAGCATTGAAATCGTTGCTGATGCAGGGACGCTCGCAAACGGATCTCCATTGCAATATCGCGCGGTGCCGATGTACGCTAATCTGCCTGATGAAAGATCAGAGATTACTGACAACGTGGAATGGACTCTGCCACCAGGTGCGTCAGAGTTGTTTGCCGTGGTGGATAACACATTGCCGGATAAGGGGTTAGTGACACCGAGTCAAGCAGGCAATGGTGTGCTGAGCGCTGCTTGTCTGGGGACGAACATCAGTGAGTCGCTCAACATAGTTGCCGAGGGCTCTGGTGAATTCGCTGATTTAGTTATCGAAGCACAGAATTCGGCTCGAGAGTTTCCGTTACAGGTTATCTGGCGAAGAGAAGAAATTGCCGAGCAGTTGGTCGCTGCAGCATTGTTTCGTGATCGGGAAGGTTTTGAGGATGTTACTAATGACAATGACACGCAATGGAGTATTTCTTCATCCAGCAATAACGTATTTAGCATCGGTAATGACAATGATGATAAAGGTGAGCTGGTAATCAACGGGGAAGGAACTGTCACCGTATTAGTTACATTCACCGATGATGACGGCAATTTTTTCTCTGCGACAGCCACGATTGTTTCTGCCGCCCCATAACTGAGGCCCGGTTACATTTAGCCTGGTCGGCGAGGGTCTGTTTTGGGCTCTCAGTGTGCTGACTTACAACTGACGCCAACATTTCAATAAATTTTCCAACCCGCCGATACAGTGGCCCAGCAGGGTAGTCGTTATTACGACTTGTGATCTGGTTCATATTGATCAATCGACTACTCGTTAGGAAGTCACTGAGTAGATCGGGATCTAATGAAGCACCGAGTGTTGGTTTATTTTTGCCTGTTGTCGTCTTGTGCTTCGCCGCAGGATACACGGGATGCCAACCGTTTCGACGGCGATTGGCAGGCTGTGATGCGCGGTACGGAAGCTGTGCAGCTGATAGAGGGGTTACGCTTCGATTGTGCGCCATTTACTGAACCGTTTTTTTTGCGAGTTCAGGGCGGAGTAGCATCAGGTTTTCTGCAGGCTGATGAAAACTACAGCTTCACCGTACCGATAGACAGGCACGGCCGCTTTCGTGCGCAAATGCCAACCAACTCAGTCTACACCTACAAGAACGCAGACATAAAGCATGAGTCGGCTATCGTTCTGAGTTTGCAAGGCCGGTTGTCAGCTGCTCGCTTGTCATCTCAAGATAGTGTGGGTTTGTTTGTCGTCGGTGATACAGCTCTTGATGGTAAGGGATGCTCTACCGCTGTGCAGTTTGTATCAGTATGAATCGACTGCTGCGCTTGTTAGGGATAACGCTGTTAGTTCTAACTGCAGGGTCTTGCACTTCATCTGTTGAAGTCGATAATCATCGACGCCCTGTGGTGATTGATCCGGGTGTCTTGAGTGGTCAATTTGCCAATGGCTTCAGTTATTATTTGCGTAGCGCAAACAGTGCATTTGACAATGATCGCCTGGAACTTCGGCTGGTTGTTAAGGCCGGATCAATCCATGAAAACCTTGACCAACGTGGCTATGCACACCTTGTTGAGCATATGGCCTATCGTGGCACCAAATCATATTCACTGGGAAAAATCGAAGCACTGGTAAGCGATAACGGTTTGCGCTGGGGAATTGATGTTAATGCTCTGACGCACTATGGCGCTACCGTCTATCGATTTTCACTTCATCGGTCTGATGAACATCTATTGCCGGATGTTCTATCGCTTATGGCTGAATGGCTTGATTCCATTTCTTTTGAACCACTCGCTCTCGAAAAGGAAAAACGTATAGTTAGCGCCGAGTTACGTGAGCGTTATGCGGCCAGAGGCTATGTGGTGGATCCTGTCACCGTCAGTGCATATGCAGACAGTCGCTATGAAAACCGACAACCTGCGGGTGATCCTGCAAAAATTGATGCTGTTACAGCGGATGGATTGCGCAGTTTTTGGAGCCGAACCTATCGACCAGACAATGCCGTGTTGATAGTGACTGGCGCGAATAAGCCCTGGCAGTTCGAACCTATGATAGCGTCTGCGTTTTCCGGGTTGGATGCTCGTCTGTCCGTGGATGAGGCAGGCGAGACAGAACAGGCTAATAATGAATACAGCTTTATTGATGGCCGTAGTTCTTTTGATGGTATTAAGTTTTATCAGGATGGGACATTAGTTGAGCTAACGTCATCCAGTGATCCGACCTTAGCACTACCAGGTTTGTCGGTTAATCTAATCACCAGACCAAATTCTCCACCATTAGATATTGCTGAATCCGTTGTCGCGATACAAGATCGGTTTCGTAGCCAACTATTGTTCAGTGCGTTCTCCTATTTGGTGCGTGATCGCATTGCTAATACGCAGGCATGTAGTGCTATAGAACTGAATGCATCGCTTTTGGAGTCCGGGCAGGCTGTTGAAAAAATAGAACTAAGTTTAACTGAAGATGCTCTTCTGGATTGCTTGTCGGTCGCTTTTGATGCAGTAAAGAAAGTGCGAAAATCCCGAGTAACTGAAGAGGAGTTTTTCGAATTTCAAAGCTTGTTCCGGCAGATTACGCAATTGAGTGTTGATCAATACCGGAGTCGTACTGCCAGTGAGCTTGCATCTGGTTTAGTGGATATGGTTGCTAACGGTGAAGTTTTGGTGTCTGCATGGGATATGCAAAAAATACTAAACGAAGTAACTTCAGCGCTGGATCTTGATGCGCTCAATGCAATGATCTCGGGTATCACAGAGTCGCATCGGCTGGTAATTTCAGCAGTTTCTAATACAGATCAAGCACCGTCCATTGAAGCGATGGTTGCATCGGTAGGCGAGCCGAAACAAAACTTGCCAAAGCGTGTCCGATCGACAGTTACGCACGGCGTGTTAAACCCGGTACAGACAGAACTACCTGAGCGTGACAATAACTACTCTCAAGAGCTTGAGCGATCCATAGCGTCGCTATTGCCGGATGAACTGGTACTTCGGTCAATGCCGGGATTATCCTCTGTTGTTAAAGTGCGTAGTCAGGGTCGTTATCATGAATGGCAACTGGAGAATGGTGCTACTGTTATTTTGTTGCAGGACGCAGCATCTGATCATGTATCGTTGAGCGCGATTAGTAGTGGTGGGTACGCACGTTTTTCCGGTGCGTCAGAGTTAGCTGCCAAATCACTGCCAGAATATCTGGCTGTCAATGGAATTAGCGGATTTACCGGGCGAAGTCTGCGCAAGATCATGACGGAT
Organism: uncultured Granulosicoccaceae bacterium; assembly: GCA_938020525.1. Classification (GTDB taxonomy): domain Bacteria; phylum Pseudomonadota; class Gammaproteobacteria; order Granulosicoccales; family Granulosicoccaceae. The sequence continues at coordinate 9,455 of CALIHW010000048.1, forward strand.
CACCAGATCTATGTGGAGCCTGTCGTTGAAGCGTTTCATCATGGTATTGATGCAAGTGGCAAAGCACAAGAGCTTTCCGCGATGATATCTATGACAAGAGGTTACTTTGCAGAACCTTTGGTTGTTGAACCGCACTCGAGTGTCTTTCTTGAACATCTTAATGTCAGTAAAGCGCGGTCTGGCTGGCCCGCTCCGGTGTGGCAAGGTATTGCCGATAGAACGCTGGACGACAAAGTAGAGTCAGATAAAAGCATGATTGATCGCACTGAAAAAAGTTCGATCAGCAATGATCTATTCCTGAATGCTCACAATGCGCTTTATGGTTCCACACAAGATTTTGGTTTTGTTTTTGTCGGAATGCTGGAGCCGGAAGTGCTTGAAAGAGAATTACACCGCCTCATTATTAATCGTGAGGTAGAGAATAAAAAACAAGAAACTTCACGTCAGGATTCTGTTGTTAATACTGTATTGATTAATCATGATGAAAAGCATACTGATATCACAGTTGTATTGTCGTGTGATGTTGTGCCTGAATTTAGTGACCTAGATTTCAATGAGTTATCAGAGGCTTCGAGCACAGATAATTTATCCTTATGGCACTGGGAAATACTCTCGGAAGTTATTGCCGAAGAACTTAGATATGCTCTGAGAGAAGAGGGTGGTTACGTGTACGAAATAGACAGTAGCGTTCCGACATCCACAACTTATTTGCAGAAATTCGAATTCTCGGTGCAACCATCAGATGCTAATGAGGTATTGTCTATCGTTTCTGATGAGCTTGCGCAGTTATCTTTTCATGGTGTGCCTGAGAGTAAAGTGCATGGTGCGGTGGCCAGAGACAGACGGCACCGAATGCTGGACGCATCTGACTATAAGTCTGTATCACTCAAGGCGGCACAGCGGTGGCTTGCTGGCGGCGAAGCTACTTTTGAGGAAGATATTGCCGCTGATTTAGGTTATCTAAATACGCTTGCGCAATGTTTAGTCGAACCGCTTCGGCAGGTTTGGCTGAACCCGGATAGAGATTTTTTTATCGACACTGATGCGAGTTCCCGTGTTTCGGGCGCTCATTGACAGTTTACGAGTTGTATTTCTGAGTTACTTTTGATTGGGCAATGTTGCCGTTCTCGATATATTCTACGTGATTCTTATCGATAGAATTGAGGTCGTACAAGTAGTTGATCATCATTCCATAGGATTGTGACAAACCATGCGCACTTGTATCGCCAAGCCAGTTAATACGCTCAAAAATTGCCCCATTAGATAAATGAAAGTGTGCTACTGAATTTGCGGCACAGCCGTTAGGCTTTTTTTCTGTCACGATATATCTGGCAACAGCACGTTGCAGTGGTTCACGCGCTACTTCACAAATACTCTCGTCAGAAAGCCACTCGGTACTGTTGAGAAGTTCATCTATGGTTTTGTCACTGGTTTGTGTCAATGCATTAGATTCTTCTTCAGTCAGTAAACCATGATCAGGCTCTGCGGCAACCTTTTTGATCCACTTAGAAAAGCCTGGAATAGGAGATAAAGTGGCGAAATTCTCGAGGCTCGGTATTTCACGCTTTAACTCGTCTACTACTCGCTTAATTAAGAAATTACCGAGACTTACACCAGCCAGGCCTTTCTGTGCGCTGCTTATGGAATAGAATATTGCGGTAGAGGGATTGTCTTTTTCAATTTCCTGCTGAGTAACGTCAAGGAGAGTGATCACGTTGTCCGAAATCTCATCAACTAGTGCTACCCAAACAAATATCAGTGGTTCATCTGGCATGCTGGGATGAAAAAACGCAAAACATCGACGGTTGTCGCCAAGACGATGTTGTAGATCAACCCATGACTCAACACGGTGCACAGCTTCGTATTCGATAAGTTTTTCTAATAGTGCTGCCGAGGAATTCCAGTCCAGCTTTTTAAGTTCAAGAAAGCCGATATCAAACCAACTACGAAGCTGGTTTTGTAAGACGTCGTTTATTGGTTTTAAATCGGGATTCTCTTTGCTCAGACGCATGACATCAAAGCGCAAATCTACCAAAAATTTTATACCCTGTGGTAGTGCGTTGAACTGTCTGAGTAAAATTCTGTAGGGTGGTGTCAGTCGTTCTCTGAGCTCAAGTTCAACCTCGTTCCTGCGTTCTTCTGACAAATCAGTGAATAGGGCTTCTGCGGTGCTTCTGACTTTGTCATGGTCTACGCTGAAATCTGTGATGAGCAGGCTAAGAAATTTTTGTCTGCCCTCGTCATTAAGACCGAGGTACGCCTTACCCAGCTCAGCTGCTCTGGCACGTGTTGAGACTTCACCTCCCTTACCATCGAGACAAGCTCTGATTTTGACTTTTAGCGATTCAAATTCGTTTGCATGCAAGTATGAGCTCAGTTCGAGGCGTTTGCCTGTGAACTGGGTTGAAACGCCTTTCCATGCACTAAGGATGTTGCTGAACAGTCGATTGCTCATTAAGGGTTATATCGTTTTTTTGTATTCTGGAGAGGAGGGGGAACGGGAGCGTGCCGGGAGTGAATCTAGTAAATCACCGGTTCTCGTTCCAGCTCAATATTATAACGGTTTTTAATATCAGTTCTAATTTCATTAGCAAGTATTGCAATCTGCTGACCATTACCGGTGCCGTGGTTCACTAATACCAGGGCCTGCTTATCATGTACTCCAACGCCATCAATTCGATGTCCTTTCCAGCCTGCTTGATCGATCAGCCATGCCGCAGGCAACTTGCAGCTTCCATCAGACTGGAGATAAACCGGCAGTGACGGATATTCGTCTCGCAATGCGTCAACTTGTAGGCGGGGAACGATCGGGTTTTTGAAAAAACTACCAGCATTGCCGATCACTGACGGGTCTGGAAGTTTTGAAGATCGAATCACACAGACCTGTTGGAAGACTTGCTTCGCAGTTGGATCTTTATTGGCTAGCGCATCGTAGGTGACTACCGGGTCATCGATTGTAGATAGCTCTAAATTGATTCCGAGTACTATGAAATCGGATCCTTTCGGCGTTTTAAACAGGCTGTGTCGATATCCAAATTGACATTCGGTATTGCTCAAAGTGAGTTGCTCACCAGTTGTGCGATGAATAACCTCTACAGACTCCAGGTTGTCGCACACCTCTTTGCCGTAAGCACCAATGTTTTGAATAGGTGCGGCTCCTGCGTTCCCTGGAATGAGAGCAAGATTTTCGAGTCCGTAGTGTCCGTTGAAAACTGTCGACTTTACTAGGGAGTGCCAGTTGATTCCGGCTCCGACAGCGACTGATACTGTATCGCCACTTGTCTTTGCGGCGAGGTTATCGATAGCAAGGTGCAATACCAGGCCACTGACGTTGCGGGTGAACACCGTGTTGCTGCCTCCGCCGAGAACAAGCAGTTGCAGGTTTTTACTCTGTTGCCAGGCTAACGCTTCTTTAACTTCGTCTATCGATGAGGCACTGCAGAAATACTCGGCACGTATATCAAACCCGAAGCTATTTCGATCCCGTAGTGATTCATTTTCACGGATATGCATGGATCTAGGCAACTGCTTCGTCTGTGGCCTGGTCGGTGCCTTGGTCGATGGCTTTTCTTATGCGTGGGTAGAAGCAGTAGAGTGTGACGGCGCGAGTGACCATAAAAATAGAAAAAGCGAGCCAGAGACCAGTGTTGCCAAGTTTTGGTATAAGCAAAGCAGTTAGGCCAAAAAATAGTGGGGTAGAAATAATCATTGCGTTACGCATTTCGCGTGAGTGTGTTGTGCCAATAAATATTCCATCAAGTTGATAGCACCAGACGGACAGCACTGGCAACACATACAGCCATGGTAGCAGTGATTCAGCAGCGTTTAAAACTTCAATCTGGTTAGTGAAGAGTCGCAAGATCGCTGGCGCGGCGACAAACAATAGTGCTGACATCGCAATTGCTGTGACCAAGGCTTGAATGGTCGAGGCTCGAACCGCTCCATAGAACTGTTGGCGGCTTCTGTCACTGCAAGATTTACTGATCTGCGTTTTTTTACTTCCCCTGGTTTTGCTTTCCGTGGTTTTACTCCCAAGCGCCTGACCCACCATTGTCTCCGCTGCGTGAGCAAATCCGTCAAGCGCATAAGCACAGATGTGAAGCAGTTGCATCAAAATGACGTTCGCCGCAAAAACAGTGCTGTGAAATTTAGCGCTGCTGGCATTGAAGTAGAAAAAGCAAGATCCCAGCAGCAATGTTCTGATAAAGATATCGCCGTTTAACTTCAACAGGCGTTTGAGTGGCTCGGCCTGTCGGAGTGATGTTATGTTAGATGTTGTAAGGGCGACGACAAGTTGTTCACGAATCAGATATAGCAGGAATCCAAACGCTGCGTATTCGCTTATCAAAGAAGCAGTAGCGACACCGGCTATACCGTAGCCGAGGACTGGTACAAATATTATATCCAGTATCACGTTGATGCTATTCAACACTAATTGAAATGCAAAAACGGCTCGCATCCTTTGTAGACCAATGAGTACGCCGATTAGTACATAATTAGCCAGAGTGGCGGGTGCGGACCACACGCGAATTGAAAAGTATTCTCTTGTAAGCTGTTCGATATTCGCATCACTTCCAACGATGCGCAGTGCTAGATCGAGTAGCGGTTTGTTAAAGGCCACGATAACCGCACCAAGACACGCTGCAATAATCAACGATCTAATGATCGTAAGATGAATGGTAGTCTTGTCATTAGCACCGAATGCTTGTGCGACGCTACCACTGGTGCCCATTTTTAAAAAGCCAAAAGTCCAGAATACAAGGCTGAACACTGACGCCCCGAGTGCTACCGCAGCAATTGGTTCGGGTGAATCCATATGGCCGGTGACGGCAGTATCCACTGCACCGACCAGAGGTACGGTAATGTTAGACAATATAATCGGGACGGCGAGCCACCAGACTCGCTTATGCCAGTGAGTCTCTGACGAGAAGTCTACCGACATAAATAAAAAAGTTGGTAAGACGGTGTATTCATGATCCTTGATTGCAGCAATACAAAGTACAGCATTGAATTGATGCTTCGTTTTAAAAATCTGACTGATTGTAAATCAGGATTTCAATTAGATGAAATTTAGTGAACCCAATTCGATAAACCTAATTGGATAGACCCATTCAATAGATAACAAAAAGGCAATAGATAACAAAAAGGCCGGTGGCTCAAAGAGCTACCGGCCTTTTTTAGTGCTAACAGCAAATAGCTATTATTCCGTGCCAGGAGTATGCGCGGACTTATGCGTCGCGTGCTCCTGGTTAACCACTAACCGGGCGACCGATGCAGTAGTATTTCACACCGTGATCTGCAACGACGGACGGTTCATATAGATTTCTGCCGTCGAATATAACCTGATCCTTAAGAGATGCTTTCAGGTCTGACCATGACGGGCTTTTGAATTCGTTCCACTCGGTCATGATAATCAAAGCGTCGGCACCGCTGGCGGCTTCCATTGCGGTTTCTGTCAGTTTGAGTCCAGTGTGATCCGGATACAGATGTCGAGCCTCATCCATGGCTACCGGATCGTAGGCTTGAACGGTCGCACCCTGAGCCCACAGCGCATCCATCAAGACGCGGCTTGGTGCTTCACGCATATCGTCGGTGTTGGGTTTGAATGACAATCCCCAGATCGCAAACGTTTTGCCTTTAAGATCATTACCGAAATGCTGGTTAATTTTGTCTGGCAATACGCTCTTTTGTCTTTCGTTAACGGCTTCAACTGATTCGAGTAGTTCGGCTTTATAGCCAACTTCTCTGGCTGTAGCGATGAGTGCCTTTACATCTTTTGGAAAGCAGGAGCCGCCGTAGCCACAGCCAGGATAAATAAAGCTGTAGCCGATACGCGGATCTGAGCCGATACCGATGCGAACATTCTCGATATCGGCACCCAGTGAATCTGCAAGGTTAGACAGTTCGTTCATGAAGCTGATCTTGGTTGCAAGCATTGAGTTTGCAGCGTATTTGGTCAGTTCCGAAGAACGAATATCCATAAAGATCAGTCGATCATGGTTCCTGCAGAAAGGCGCATATAGCTTACGCATTTGCTCGATTGCATACGGATCTTGCGTACCGACAACAATGCGATCCGGCTTGCGGAAATCCTCGATGGCAGCGCCTTCTTTGAGAAATTCCGGATTAGAAATTGTGGCATACGGTAGGTTGTCACCACGCTTTTCCATAACTTCCTGAATCTTTGCAGCGACACGATCTGATGTACCGACTGGTACAGTCGATTTGGTAACAACCAGCTTACGTTCCTGCATTCGCTCAGCGATAGTTTCTGCAACGGCGAGGACGTGCTTCAGGTCAGCGGAGCCATCTTCATCCGGCGGAGTGCCGACAGCGATGAATTGCATTTCACTGTGCGCAACAGCGGTGTCCATATCTGTGGTGAAATTCAGCCGGCCAATCTCGACATTGCGAATGATGACTTCGTCGAGGCCTGGCTCGTGGATTGGAATGATGCCTTTTTTCAGATTGGCAACCTTCGTCTCATCGATATCCACGCAGAGAACATCGTTGCCGACATCGGCAAGTAGTGAGCCGGTAACCAGTCCGACGTAGCCCGATCCGTAAACCGTAACTTTCATCTATAAAGTCCGTAAAATTAAAACTGAATGTATTCTGATTCTGTCGGCGAAGAGTCATATGACTCATATTTCGGTGCTTGAGCCGCGGAGTCCCAGGAGATAACGATATCGCGGGTTGCGATTTCTTCTTCTCTAGGTTTGCCTTGATGTTGCTAGTGCAAGCACTGCGCCGTGCGAAGCCGGCCACTATAAAGCCGGAAGACGGATCTGAACAGATGTAGATCGTTATTAAATTGAAATTTGTGTCAAATATCTGTCTTTTGCTGGTATTGATCGACGATTTGGTCGGTGGGGAGGGGAGTCGCGACCAGGACCTCCCGTTTGCCTTTAGGGCCGGGGAGTTTGCGGAAGCTGAATCCCGCAGCAGTCAGTGCGGTACGAAATTCTCCGTTGACGCAATATGTTGCAAGCCTTGTATCGGGTCTGGAGGCGGCCCGCAGCTTTTTCAGAAAGTCTGCGCTCCATAACGACGGATTGTTCTTTTTGCTAAAAGCATCGAGATAGATCGCATCGAATGCGGCGCCAGGCCAGCTGTGACTGCGCGCATCGACTCGGTGTAAATGAAGGTGGGTCCGGGAGTTCAGTGCCAGGTTGACCGATTGCTTTGGCGGTTGATCCGCCGGTCTATTCTCTGGCGCAATACTGCCGATTGCATCTGCTGTGAATTCACAAAGGTCATTTGCTTCAGGAGCGTTGTGCGTTAGTACTTCAAGTGCAATTTCTCTGCTGACTGGCAGCATCTCGCAAGCAGTGTAGTGTAACTCGCAATTCCATTTAAGGGCGTGCTGAGCGGTATGGACAAAGTTAAAGCCAGTGCCGAAACCTATCTCAAGAACTGATGTTGGTTGCTGTGCCTGCAGTCTGTGATAGACACCGGAATTGTGTAGATATACCTGATCTGATTCTGTCCGTGCGCCGAACTTCGAGTGATAGGTTTCCTGTTGCTCCGGGTCCAGCAGCGTGTAGCTGCCGTCGTCTGTTTTAAGCAACTGCACAGTGCGTGGCTAAGAAGTTTTACAGGCTTTGCCGATGTGGGCGTTTTATGCTGTTAGCTGCTCTTTTGAATTCTTCACAGGAGTCTTCAAATAACGCTGTACTGGCAGGCATTGGTACTCTTGCAAGTGCCACCCATTCAATCAGGCTCTTGCAGTCGAATACCAGTTTTAATCCAGTGCTGTGCAGCCATGCTGGCATTGAGGGATCGTTATAAGGATGACCCTGGTACTCTGCTAGCTCTTCACCAGTAGATACAAACATTGGCCACACTGTGAAGTTGTTCTTGGCATCGCTGCGCATGGTTTCACAGTCGTACTTGGCAGCAATCGCATATCTGTCTATATATTCTTCTACTCCGTCAAAAGTAGACAGTGGTAGCAACACTTCTTTAAGTTGATCCGCAATATGATCAATGTTGCGCATTGCCTGCGCAATCTTTATGAAACGCGATTCGTAGAATGTTTCAATTGGAACCGAGAAAGCGCGGAACGGTTCGCCCCACAGTTCATCAATACCTTCCTGTCCGCTGTAGTGTTTAACTTGTTTGCCCAGTTCCAGTGCTTCTTTAAAGCACTGACCACACTCTTGCATTAGTTCGTTGTCACTGCTCACTTCAACGCCTTTGCTGGCAAGATCAACAATCGTTCTGAAGATGTCGGTGGCTCGATTGAAAAGGGCACCTGCGAGCATTGCTGCGTTTACGCGTTTCTTTCTCGGGTCAGTTTCGTTTTCATAGGAGGCGCGGGCCCCCTTCAAGTATTGTCCTGGCGTGTTTATGCCATGCTCGGTGTGGTGGAAAGTGCGGCGCGTCAAAGATTCAATTAGGTTTTTCTTCGCCTCAAGAGTTTCCGATGGAGGCTGGTAGTAGCGAATCCAGTAGTCGTCGTAGAAAACGAATTCCTGATCTTTGACTATGCGACGGGTACCGTTTTCGATGCTGGTGCCGTCCAGCGGCTTCCAGTCTGCACCACAGCGAAATGAGGTGGCATTGCAGGTAAAGTCCATTTCAGGGCTCATAGTGGGCTCCCGGCTAGCGCTCGGGATTCTGGTTGGCTTCTGGATAGACACGGATAGAATTAAACACGCTCTTGGTGCTGATGCGATCTGGTGTGCTCATTGCCCGGCAATACTCGCAAATTTCATTGGTTGATATCAGGGCTACGGCGAGATACAGCTTGTCTTCATCGTTAACCGTAGTATTGATGCAGATGAACCAGAATTGTCAGATTAACGTCACACTATGGTTACGAATATGGTGCAGTTCGCCCATAGTGGCCTCCAATTGTCACAGCCAACCTATATGGCTGGACGGGCGCGCATTATTGCATAACTCGGTACAGGATGCAGAGTGGTTTGTACGGAAGTCCAGGGCGTTGTTGCTGAGTTGCAGATTGCGCAATTCGCGCGATGTGCAAACGTAACCGGGTAGCCGTTTTTGCGTCAGGACAGTGCATTACCGCATTGGTTTACGAGCAACGACAACACACCGCGTGGGGCCCGGGTAGCCTTCTATAGTTTTTGTAGGGTCATCTGGATTGAGTCCGTTTTGGAGTGAAAAAGAAGGCATCCACTCGGTAGGTCTCTGTTCATGCGTAGTTGTTCTACATAAGTCGATACAGTCAATGTCGCAGAAACCGGATTGTGCCAGCATGTCTTTTAAAAGCAGCACGCTGGGCAGTATCCAGATATTGCGCATGTTTGCATAGCGATCCTTTGGCACCAGTGAAGTCGCTTCTGTGCTTTCTATTACCAGCGTTTCTAGTATAAGTTCACCGCCTGGCCTTAAGCATGAGAGTAAGCCTGCAATGTGCTCCAGCGGATCGCGACGATGACTGACAACACCCATAGAAAATACAGTATCGAACAAAAACGGATTGTCGAATACCATCTCGCCAGTCAAAGGTAGAACTGACAGTCGAGATGTATTGATAAAATGATTTATTGCCGCGAACTGTGTGCAGAACAACTCACCCGGGTCTACCCCTACGACAGTCTTTGCACCTGCACCAAGCATGCGATAGCCGTAGTAGCCGTTGCCACACCCAACATCAAGAACATTGCGACCGCTCAGTGGAGTAATGTGATTTTCGATACGGCTCCATTTAAGGTTTGATCGCCATTCGCTATCGATAAATAAGTCGTCAATCTGAAACGGCCCTTTGCGCCAGGGTATGAGCTTCATTAACGCAAGTTTTATCTGTTCAGTATGGATGCTGTATTCAGAGTTTACCGTAACAACATCTGTATTCAGCTTGGTAGAAGATGCCTGGTATTCGGATAATGCGTGTAGTGCTTCAAGCCACCCTGGAAAGTGACCGTGTCTTTTCGGATTGGATTGCTCCTCGACTGTCTCCGCTATTGAATTCAGCCAGGCGAGTAAGTCAGTGGAGTGATCTGCTTGATAGAATTTATCGAAGTTTAGTGTTTTCAAGGAATGGCTGCCAGAGACTCTGAATCCGCATATATTAGCTGGATGAATCGCAGGTTTACCTGTAAAAGGCAGTGAATATAGTTGATACTGTATTCGTGCCAGCTAAGCGAGTCTGTCAAGATTAGATAAGTGGTTTTCACCAGGATAGCGCCATCGTAAACAAAGATCGCCATTATAAATTGTCTGAGGCGAAAAAGTACCTGTCGAAAGTGGATCCAAGTATGGGCCGTTTGATTGCGCTGGTAGGTAAAACTAAAGTTCGCAGCGAGCAAGAGCTCAGTATTTTTCAGTCTCTGGTTCGTGCAATTGCCTACCAGATGATTTCAACCAAGGCTGCTGCCGCAATTCATGCTCGATTGATCGAATGCTGTGATGCAGATCTGCAGCCTGAGAAATTGCTAAAACTTGGGGAAGTTAAAATAAGAGAGGTTGGGTTTTCCCGAGCCAAGGTGGCCTCGCTTCTGGATCTTGCGGAAAAGTTTCACAGTGGTGAATTTCCTGATGATACATCTCTCGATGCATTAGAGGACAAGGAATTGACCAAATGCCTTACACAAGTGCGGGGGATTGGTGACTGGAGTGTGCAGATGCTTATGATCTTTAATCTACGCCGCGCCGATGTTTTTCCAGCGACAGATCTGGGTGTTCGAAGAGGACATCTGCTCGCCTATGATCTTGATGAGATGTTAAGCGCTAAAGAGTTATTAGCCGTGTCTTCAATTTGGCAACCTTACAGATCAGTGGCGGCATGGTACTTATGGCGAGCTAATGATTGTGTAGACTGGGACGATGTATCCAATAACGAATAACTACTGTCGTTGACAACATGTGAAGATCATTTTAAGCCGCAAAGGTGTTGATAGCAGTGCCGGGGGATTTGCCAGTCCAATTTTCCCTGACGGTCAGATGATCTCGATACCTATACCGGATGATCGCTCAGTTGTTCGCTATAGTGATATCAAAAGCAGTTATAAAAATAGATCAGTCGGCAAACTTGTCAGGGAGCTAAGTGGTGGCAAGTTGAAAGCTACCACAAAAGCTCACGTTGACCCTGATCTGGATTGCACGCAGCTTGCGAGAGATTCTGGCTGGAGTCCGCTGTTCGGTCAGTGTGGAGCGGCACAAACTCACCTGCAGAGTTTGAATATTGATAAAGGTGATTTGTTTCTCTACTTTGGTTGGTTCAGAAAGGTTGAGCGGTATCGGAATCGTTGGCGATACATTGTGGGAGCACCTGATCTGCATTGTTTCTATGGATGGATGCAAATAGGTTCTGTTGATTCTGTAGAGAATATTAAACAGTCTCAAAAAGATGCATGGATGCATTATCATCCACATTGTCTTGCAGATTTTCGCGGCAACAACGTGATTTATCGTGCATCATCTGATCTGTCTATTCCTGGCTTGTCTGTTCCTGGCTTGTCCCATCCTGATCTGACCCTTCCTGATTTAGCTCTACCTGATTTAACTCTTCCGGGCGCCGGATTGTTTGCAAGCTACCGTGATGACATTTGTCTTACGGCACAAGGTTGTAGTCGGTCCAGATGGCGGTTGCCTTTGTGGATGCATCCAGAGGGTCGTCGCAGTACGCTTAGTTATCACGGGGACTTTAAGCGTTGGCAAAAAGGTGATGATCATGTGTTGTTGAGATCTGCAGCACGTGGTCAGGAGTTTGTGCTGGATCTTGACGATTATCCTGAGGGTCGCGAGTGGGTCGGTAGATTATTTGTTTGATCAAGTGCTTTTTGCCGACGGTTGACTCTCTATCTGATACAGGGTCGTCTTTGTTTGTAACAGCACAAGTTTCGGTAGTTGAAATGTTCTAATCTTCAATTTGAATTGATCTGGATTATCTTTTCGTTTTTCACCTTTATTTATTCTTCTGTTATTTTTTATTTTGTCTGCCCATGAAAAGTCTATTAAAAAGACGTGAGTTTTTGCACGGCGCTCGTGACACGGTGCCGATGATCGTTGGCGCTATACCGTTTGGCATTCTATTTGGTGCATTGGCGACGTCGGTCGGTTTGTCGTTTTATGCAACGATGGCGATGTCACTGTTTGTTTTTGCAGGCTCCAGTCAGTTTGTAGCGGCGACTTTGATTGGGCAGGGAGCAGGTGTTGCGGTAATTGTAATGACGACTTTTTTCGTCAACCTTCGACACGCACTTTATTCTGCCTCTCTTGGTCCGGCTTTCAAGGGCTTGAAACAAACATGGCTCTTGCCGTTGGGCTTTTTTCTGACCGATGAAACCTATGCCGTTGTGATCAAGCGGGTAAACGAGTCACCTGATGGCAAAGACCACCACTGGTATTGTCTTGGTTCTTCTTTAGCTATGTACGCTAACTGGCAGATATGCACGGTAATAGGATTCACGGCTGGCAACGCACTGGAGGATTTGTCTGGCTGGGGACTGGAGTTTGCGATGATCGTGACGTTCATTGGCATAGTCGTACCGTTAATTACACGATTTCCGATGTTAATTGCGGCAGGGGTCGCGGTTATCGTGGCTTTGTTGAGTCGCAACATGGCACATAATCTCGGTCTGATTGTCGCCTCTGTAGCAGGTGTAGCAGCAGGTTATGGAGCCGAGGTTTATGCTGAGCGTAAAAACTATGAGGCAACCGGGTCATGAAGACTTTTCTGCTTATCTTTTTGATGATGGTTGTAACTTTCGGTGTGCGCTATCCAGTTCTCGCATTGGTTGGCCGTTACGAACTACCCGGTTCTGTTAAGCGCGCTTTGCGATTTGTACCGGTCGCAGTCCTCAGTGCATTGTGTGCGCCGATGGTGCTTATTCAGCAAGGCCAGTGGGATATTTCTTTTTCCAATGCGTATCTGGTCGCGAGTGTGTTCGCGATACTAGTGGCCTGGAGATCGCGTCACTTACTACTGACTATTGTTGCAGGATTATTGGTGTTTGCGTTGCTGAAAGTCAGCGGGTTCGGCTGACAGGTTGATTGCTGTTGTTACACAGTTTCTTCCGGGCGATCAACGAGTGGACTTGAGTAGTTAAGCTCCATATCCCATGGAAAATTAATCCATGTATCTTGTGGCACTTCTTTTATAAAGTCATCCACTTCGCGGCGTCCTTCTGGTTTCGCATAGACGGTGACAAAACGTGCTTCCGGCACCAGCGCTCTGACTGCTCTTGCAGTTGTGCCTGTGTCGACCAGATCATCTATGAGCAGAAAACCTTCCCCGTCACCAAAGCTTGCATCTGCTTTTTTAAGGATCTCTGTGTCACCTATATCCTGCTTTTCGTAGGTTTTGATACAAATTGTATCCAGTAAACGGATATTCAATTCACGTGCGATGATGGCGGCTGGGATCATACCGCCTCTGGTTATGGCAATTGCGCCTCGCCACTGTGTTGCGGGTAGTAACTGGCGGGCGAGAATTCTTGTGTCGCGGTGCAATTCTTCCCATGAAACAAAAAAATTTTCTGTACGGTTCATGTCTATTCGCCTTCGAACTCACAAATGCTGAATACATTAAAACCTGCGTTTGCAAGCTTTGCAGAGCCTCCGAGGTCTGGCAGATCAATGATTGCTGCGGCTTCGACAATCTCGCCACCTAATTTGGTAATTAGTGCGCTTGCTGCGAGCATTGTGCCGCCGGTGGCGATAAGGTCATCTAGTAGCAGGACCTTGTCACCCGGCTTTACTGCGTCTTTGTGCAGTTCTACTTCGGCTGTGCCGTACTCAAGCTCATAAGATTCACTGACTGTTTCAAACGGTAGTTTGCCACGCTTGCGCACTGGCACGAGGCTGGTGCTAAGTTCGTATGCCAATGCCCCGCCAATAATGAAACCGCGTGCATCTATGCACGCAAGGACATCGAATTCTTTTTCGTAGTAGCGGTGAACAAAGCAGTCGACCAAACGCCTAAAGGTAGCAGGGTTTTGCAACAGAGGTGTGATGTCTCTGAATTGCACACCTTTGATTGGCCAGTCCGGGATGGTGCGAACCCGCGCGCGGATATACTCTCTAAAGTAGTCATCCTGGTTTGAAATGCTCATGAGCTTTTTCTCTCGTTCAGCGGCTTAGCGAGTTGCTGCGCCATAGTGCTCATGAGTTGTTCGGTGGTTTCCCAGTTGATACAGGCGTCAGTAATTGAGACACCGTATTTTAGCGATTTTGCATCATCGCCAAGTTTTTGGTTGCCATCATTAAGGTGACTTTCGAGCATTAGTCCAATGATTGAGGTGTTACCTTCTGCGATCTGCTTAATGACATTATCTGCGACCAACGGCTGTAGCTTGTGATCCTTATGCGAGTTAGCGTGGCTACAATCGACGACCAGGCTTGGTTTGAGATTCGCATCGTGTAGTGCTTGTTCAGCTAGTGCCACATTGACGGAATCGTAGTTTGGTTCTGAGCCACCGCGCAATATTACATGTCCGTATTTGTTGCCTGCTGTTGTAAGGCGTGTCACTTGTCCTTTGGTGTTAATGCCGAGAAATCTATGCGGTGACGATGCTGACTTCATGGCGTTTATAGCGATATCAAGGCTGCCATCGGTTCCGTTTTTGAAACCTACCGGAGTTGATAAGCCGCTCGACATCTCTCGGTGGGTTTGCGATTCTGAAGTGCGTGCACCAATGGCAGTCCATGCGAACAGGTCAGATAAATATTGCGGACTGATTGGATCAAGTGCTTCAGTCCCTGCTGGTAAACCCATCTCGGCGAGTGATACGAGTAACTCGCGTGCTTTGCGCAGACCTTTTTCAATCTTGAATGAGTCATTAAGATCGGGGTCATTGACGAAGCCCTTCCAGCCGACAGTCGTGCGAGGTTTTTCAAAGTACACACGCATGACGATGAATAGCGTGTCATTATGCTTTTCATGCAGTGTCTTGAGCTTGCCTGCATACTCCATTGCGGAGTCAATGTCGTGAATTGAGCAAGGCCCCGCAACTACCAGCAGGCGTGGGTCAGTTCGATCCAGAATCTGCTCGATGGTTTTTCGCGATTGTCGGATAAACTCACTCGCGCTGTCCGGACAGGGGATATCTTTGTGTAGCTGTCCGGGTGTCACCAGGACATCTTCGGCGACGATATTGACATCGCTCAGCTGCTTGCTCACGGTGATCGCTCCCAGGTTAAGGTGTATGAATAAATGGTGAGCGTCGAAGTGTATGGAACTGAAGGTCAGAATACAAAGGCTAGGAGCTTGTCCGAGAATGAGGGTCGTAGCGAGAAAGTGAGATTTTGAGTCAGATATTTCTGATCGATGAAGGCGAATAGTCATTCATATTTAACGATATCGCTCGTAATAGCTGGCCAAAAGATCGCTTTCGCAGTGGATCATTCATTCTCGGACAAGCTCCTAGCGGGCTGTGCGGAAAACAATCGCCCGACTTACAGATTTTTTCGGTCAGCTGACTACCACAGAGCCATCGCAGATTTTTAGGCTGCTTTCACCTGCCAGCACAGCTTGCAGTGCCGGGCCAATCAGTTGGCCGCGCCATCCTTGCATGACGGCGGTGTCTTTTTCGCCTTTGATCAGCGCTTCAATTGATTTACGTGGCGCAAGTATGGAGGGGTTTATTTCCAGATCTCGAGCATGGAGTTTGGCAATTGCAGTCAGGATATCGAGTGTTGCGTCCTGATCCGGTGTCAGTTTAACTTTGCGTTTTGTCTGGTCAGCTGGTGATGGAGTGGCGTCTTTTGACTCTTTGATTTGTTCAATGATCGCGGCACCGTGATGCTTTATCATGCCATCGTTGAGACCACGTATATGTTTTAGTTCTGCAGTACTGAGTGGTATCTGCTTGGCTATGTCTAGCAAGATGTCATCTTTAAGTAACCAGCTGCGTGGCAGGTTGCGTTCTCTGGCAGTGACTTCACGCCACCTAGCAAGTTGTTGCGCCACTGCCAGCCGACCGCCTTTCAACTTGTCTGCCCCCCGCAGTCGCTTCCAGATATCTTCCAGTGGTTTTTCGTATAGGTCAGGGTTGGTCATGTTTTCCCACTCACTATCGAGCCAGTGCAAGCGATTAAGTTGTTGTAGTTTGTCACGCATGATCGGGTACATGCGTGCGAGATAGATAACATCATCTGCTGCGTACTGTGCTTGCTGTGATGGGAGTGGTCTTCTGGTCCAGTCAGCCCGTGAATGAGACTTGCTGAGGCTGACGCCAAGCACCTCGTTTACGAGGTTTGCATAGCCGATCTGTTCCTGGTGGCCGAGAAGAGGAGCCGCTACCTGGGTATCAAAAAGATTAAAAGGTACTTCGCCGCGTAGCCAGTAGAATATCTCCAGATCCTGTCCGGCCGCATGCAGCACTTTTATGATATCGGGCTTGTACAGTATATCGAGAACAGGATCGATAGATTCAAGCGCAAGTGGATCAATACAAGCTACCAGATCCGGTGTGGCGATTTGCAGCAGGCAAAGTTCTGGGCGGTAGGTTTTTTCGCGTAGAAATTCAGTGTCAAGCGCAAGCCAGCTTGCCGCCCTAATACTGGATGCAAATTGCTCCAACTTCTCAGGTGTGTCTACGAAATGAATTTTACTCATACGACTCGTCTTGCAAAGTGAGCCGTATGGTAACAGCTTATTACGTTGATGAATTGCCTGCGGAGGACTTTGGTACTTCGCTGCCAATAGCGAGCAGGCTAAATCATCTGCTAGTCAATTATCAGCCCTGCAGCAAACGTGGATCACCAGTACCGAAGAACTTGTGCGCCTGTGTAAGGTATTCGTGATCGTCATTGGCAGCATCCAGTTCCATCAGACTAGTGCGCAGATCATCTGCTTCGTCCAGCTTGTTGGAAGCAACCAAAGCCTGCATCAGAATATTACGGGTACGTTCTGAATCACCCTTGAGTTCTTCCGAGGCATTCTGAAGTATTTCACAAGCCTGATTGTAGTTGCCCTTTGCGAGCTCGACACTGGCGAGTCCGATTGGGCCTGCTGCATGCTCCGGTGCGGCGTCTGAAATCAATTCGAATGCGGGTTGTGCTGTGTCCACCAGATCTGTCGCGAGGCAACTGATTGCCAGGCTGTTCAGGTAAGTTAGGTCCTGCTTTTTCATCTCTATCCCCGTTTCCCCCGCCTCTATGTGCAGAGTGAATGTGTAGTCGTCAGTGACGGGTAGCGGCACGTGCAGAATTGACTGTAGGTTCGTGTCTACAACAGTGTGATACCTGCTTTGAGATGCAGGAAATCAATGTCCGGGTAGGCAAACAGGCCAAAAAATGTCGACTGCTGCAACTGTCCACAGCTGACAGGTTTGTTGATCAACTATTAGGGGCACGTGTTACATCAGTTGCTATTCCCCGGCATTACAGAGATTATGGGGCATTGGGGGAAAAGACTCATTCCACAGGCAATCGAATGGCGAAAATTACGGTTCAGGATTTCCAGAAATTAGCAGCGCAACGTTTGCCGTTTGCGGAAATCATGGGGCTTGAACTGCAGTCTATAGATAAGGCTGGGGTGTGGATGCGCGCAGTATATAGCGACCGGTTTTTACGCCCTGGAGGCACTATTGCCGGCCCGGTTATGATGGGGCTGGCTGATGCTGCGGTTTATGCTTTGGTATTGAGTCGCCTTGGTCCGGTTGAGCTGGCGGTAACTACGTCACTTAACATCAATTTTTTGCGTAAACCGATGCCAGGTGACATAGTGGCTCGCGCTACAGCGCTTAAGCTGGGCAAACGGTTGGTGGTTGGCGATGTTGCGTTATATAGTGCTGATCAATTTGATTCAGACGGACTACTTAAGTCTGCCGAACCCGTTGCTCATGCTACAGCGACTTACTCTGTTCCACCGGCCAGGCCCGGATAGCTGATGAAGGCAACTGATTTTCCAACCGCATATCGGCCCGCAATCAAAATATCCAGGGAACCCCTATGATCGATTCACTTGCTGACATTAAAGTCTGTGCATTTGATGCATATGGAACACTGTTTAATGTTCACTCTGCGGTTGGAGCCCATAGAGAAAGGCTGGGCGAACAGGCCGATGGTGTCAGTCTGTTGTGGAGAACTAAGCAGCTCGAATACACCTGGCTGCGAAGTCTAATGCGTGATTACGTTGATTTTTGGCAGGTAACCGGTGATGCACTGGATTATGCACTGGATGCGAATGATATAGACAATGCTGAGCTGCGTGACGATTTGATGCAGGCTTACCTGAAACTCAAAACCTATGACGAAGTAGTGCCAGTACTTTCGGCTCTACAGAGGGAAGAAATCAAAACCGCAGTGCTCAGTAACGGTGCGACACAGATGCTTGACGCCGCTAATCGTAGTGCTGGTATAGATGAGTTACTTGATGCGAGTATCAGTGTTGATGAAATCAGGGTCTTCAAACCTGACCCCCGTGTGTATGAACTGGTTACCAGTAAATTTTCCGTCGAACCTCAGGAGGTGTTGTTTCAATCCTCTAATGCCTGGGATGCTGCAGGTGCCGCTGCGTTTGGATTCAAAGTGTTGTGGGTGAACCGGTTCGGTCAACGTCCTGAGAGACTACCAGCGCGACCCGATTACGAGGCAACAGACCTTAATCGTCTGCTTGAGTTGCTTAAGATCAACTTTGAATGAAGCTTCAGTGGTAGCTCTGCACTGCGTGCAGAGATGTAGCCGGTAGTTTAAGGGCAGATTTAAACGGTGCGGCACCCTTACAGGCGTGCCACAAGATGATTCCCAATCGCAAGGCAGAACTTGTTTTTGCCTGCATCGTTCCATGGCGCAGAAATTATTGGTCTGCCTACACTCTCGCAGAAGCGACCGAGCCACTAGCAGTGCAGGTTGTACAATGTAAAACACTTTGTACGTGTTAACTGTGCACCGATAACAAAGACGTTAACGGCAGCTTTTAACGACTATTTACCGGAAACAGACGGTATGGAATTGATGCCAGGTGTCTGGGTGCTAACTGTTGTCAGGTGGTCTTGTGGCTTCCGTCACAGAGTGGTGAGTTGCCGGTGTTTTTACAGCCGCAGAAGAAAACCCTGCCGCTCTTTTCTGCAGTGTACTTTACTGGTTTGAATTCTGAGCCCTTATGAGAGCCATCGCAAAATGGCTGCTTTGCGCTTTTGCCACAAGAGCACCAGAAATAGTCTTTGCCTTCTTCGACTTCCATCGGCAGAGGTTGGTTGTTTGGCTGGTTACTTGTATCGCTCATGTGGTGCTCTCTGCATCGTAAACGTCATTTTCGGGCAGAGCGCCGGGATCTCTTGGTGCTCTGCGGTTGCGGCGGTCAAAGAGGCTTAATTTTCGGGACTTTGCCAGAAAATACGAGCCTATCATTCCACTAAAAATCCATATGGCAAAGGAGGCTATCGCAATTGACTTTGCTGCAGGGTTTGGCCAGAAAATAAAGGCAATCAGAGCACCAACAAATACTGTCCAGAAAGATCCAATTTGCCAGAGAAAATGGCTATACGCATGGGTACCCCGCACACTAGCGAGTTTGCTGTGATTAATATAGGCGCCGATGATAGCTGTGACACCGAATAATATGCCCAGCAGCCACAGGCAGTAGACCAAGCCTGCAGTTCGATGTGCGGTTTCTACTTTGTTAAGTGACACGTCATGCTCCAACACAGGTATTTTAGAAAAATGCAGGTCGCACGTATCCTTGTAGCAATTGCCGGAGAAGTTACGCTATATAAGTGTGCAGGTCCAGTGTTGTCCGCCGGCTACCCTTGCTAGTTGTTATGTGCGTTGCAAAGCGCGACTAATTACCAGTCGCTGAATATCAGATGTGCCTTCATAAATCTGGCAAACCCTGACATCACGGGCAATTCTTTCCACCGGAAAGTCTGTAAGATAACCATATCCGCCGTGAATCTGGATTGCGTCGGAGCAAACCTTCTCGGCCATTTCACTGGCAAACAGTTTAGCCATCGAGGCCTCTGTCAGGCAGGGCAGACCTTCTTCCCGCAAATACGCAGCACGGTGCACAAGCAGTCTGGCGGCATCTATTGAGGTAGCCATGTCTGCCAGTTTGAATGCGACCGCCTGCTGCGAAATGATTGGCATCCCGAACGCCTGTCGTTCTTGTGCATAACTCAATGCGTGTTCATATGCGGCACGTGCCATGCCGACAGACTGGGCAGCAATACCGATACGTCCGCCTTCAAGGTTACCAAGCGCTATTGGGTAGCCGTTGCCTTCTTCGCCAAGTAAGTTATCTGCTGGAATGGTGCAGTTGTTAAAAATTATCTGGCATGTGTCGGATGCACGTTGACCCATCTTTTTCTCGGTGGATGCAACTTCATAACCCTGGGTATCGGTTGGCACAATGAAGGCACTGATGCCGCGCTTTCCTGCGGCTTTATCTGTGACTGCAAATACAATTGCGATATCTGCGTTTTTTCCTGAGGTGATAAATTGTTTTACCCCGTTGATAACATAGTTGCTGCCATTAAGTTCTGCACGTGTAACTAAAGCTGCAGCATCAGAACCAGCCTGAGGTTCAGTAAGGCAGAATGCACCAAGCATTTGCCCGGTCGCAAGCTTTGGCAGCCACTTGTCTTTTTGTGCGTCTGTGCCAAATTTGTAGATCGGCATACAGGCGACCGAGTTATGTACGCTCATGATCGTTGAGGATGCTCCATCGCCTGCAGCAATCTCTTCAAGTGCCATCGCATAAGCTACAGTGTCTGTAGCAGAGCCTTGATATTCCTCCGGTACCACCATGCCGAGCAATCCGAGTTCCCCCATCGCTTTGATAGCCGAGCGCGGAAATTCGGAGTTTTCATCCCACGTGGCAGCATTGGGAGCTAGTTGCTCGGTAGCAAACTGGCGCGCCATATCCCGCACCATTATCTGCTCTTCTGTGTAGCTACCCGGGTTGTTGTTCACTACACTACCTCGATTGCCATTGCGGTAGCTTCACCACCACCAATACACAGTGATGCCACGCCGCGTTGCTTGCCCTGGTTTTTTAGAGCGTGTAGTAGAGTAGTGAGAATGCGAGCACCTGATGCACCGATCGGGTGCCCTAGAGCACAGGCACCACCGTGGATATTGACTTTGTCTGTCGACAGATCAAGATCGTGGATTGCGGCCATAGTGACCACTGCGAATGCTTCGTTAATTTCAAAAAGATCGAAATCACTTTGCGTGCAATTGAGCTTCTCGAACAGGTTTCGCATAGCCTGTACAGGTGCGGTGGTAAACCACTGTGGTTCGTGTGCATGCGTTGCATGGCCGAGTATTTTCGCTAAAGGTGTCAATCCACGCGCTTTACATTCACTTTGACGCATCATCACCAGCGCGGCAGCACCGTCTGAAATAGAGCTGGCATTTGCTGCAGTTACAGTACCGTCTTTGGCAAATGCTGCACGCAGAGTAGGTATCTTCTCAGGCATTGCCTTGTGTGGTTGTTCGTCATTTTCTACTACTGTATCGCCTTTGCGTGACGTGACAGTGACCGGGGCAACTTCGTTTTTAAAGTCACCGTTATCGATGGCATCTTTTGCACGTGCAAGAGAGCGCAGTGCGAACTCGTCCTGTGCTTCTCTGCTAAATTTATACTTTGTGGCAGTGTCTTCGGCAAAACAACCCATCAGTTTGCCTTTGTCATAAGCATCTTCCAATCCGTCAAGGAACATGTGATCTTGTACTTGTCCGTGTCCCATACGCATACCACCACGTGCTTTTGGTAACAGAAAGGGGGCGTTGGTCATGCTTTCCATGCCGCCGGCAACGGCGACTTTGGCGCTGCCAGCAATTAAAAGATCGTGCGCAAACATCGCGGCTTTCATGCCTGAACCACACATCTTGTTAATCGTTGTGCAGTTGGTACCTATAGGCAGGCCGGCACCGAGTGCTGCCTGACGTGCAGGCGCCTGACCCTGACCCGCCGGGAGAACACAACCCATAATCACTTCATCTATTGCTTCAGCATCGATACGGCTCTTTTCCAGTGCAGCTGTTATTGCTGTGGTTCCAAGCTGTGCTGCTGTAAGTGCCGAAAATGCACCTTGAAAACCGCCGAGCGGAGTACGCATGGCTGCTGTAATTACTATGGGATCATCGTTGTTCATGATGAGGTCTCTTTCTGTGATTGATGGTTTTGTGATGAATGGTTATCGTTGCAACTGTTGAGAGTTGCCATGTGTGAAACGCAGCGATTCTGGATACGATCAAGATCGGCCAGAGCGGCGTTGATGTCTTGTTTCTGTCGCAGCAGTTGTTGGCGGCGTTGTTCGATTTTTTTGGCGGTATATTGTAGTTGATCTAGCTCGCCGTCTCCGGCGTCATACATGTTGAGCACCGACTTTATTTCTTCCAGCGGCCAGCCCAGCCTTTTGCCTCGCAACAGCAATTTTAGCCGCGTTCGGTCTGCTCGGGAATAAATTCTCCTGCCGCCCTGGCGGGTCGGACTCAGGAGTTCCTTGTCTTCATAAAACCGGATAGCGCGGGTTGTTATGCCGAATTCCTTGCCGAGCTCTGAAATGCTGTAAGTTTCTTGCATATTTTGCCGCCAAACGTAATATGGGAGAGTATATTGACGTTTACGTAAACGTCAATGCTTGTACCTTCAATGATTTGATCGACCAGGCGCTGAAAATCTTTTAGTGCCCACCGTAAATAACCTGTGATGGATTCTCTATGGCTAACCAGGCTTCTAAGGTTGTCCCTATAACCGGCGACAACCCTGATATTTCAGTGCGTTTTGTCACTGCTTCGAGTTTGTTCGACGGTCACGACGCGTCGATTAACATCATGCGCAGGATTTTGCAGGGCGCGGGTGTAGAGGTCATTCACCTGGGCCACAACCGTTCAGTCGCAGAAATTGTGACGGCTGCCATTCAGGAAGACGTGCAGGGTATTGCGATCAGTTCCTATCAGGGTGGGCACGTTGAGTATTTCAAGTACATGATAGATATGCTGCAAGAGCAGGGTGCAGATCACATTCAGGTGTTTGGAGGGGGTGGTGGTGTAATTGTTCGTGAAGAAATAGACGACCTGCATAACTATGGTGTGGCTCGAATTTATTCTCCGGAGGATGGTCAGCAGATTGGTTTGCAAGGCATGATTGATGACATGCTCGGTCGTTGTCTGTTTAATCCGGGTGAGAGGGCAGGTAGTGATCTTACTAATCTTGCAGCGGATAATTTTCGCAACCTTTCACCTCTGCTTACGGCCTTGGAGAGTGGTTGTTTTCCGGATGCACTGCGGGAAAAGTTGCGTACAGATACTGCAGAAGTACCGGTGCTTGGCATCACTGGCACCGGTGGTTCAGGTAAGTCATCTTTAACTGATGAACTGATTAGGCGCTTCAGAATTGATCATAATAACCAACTGAAGATTGCCATACTCGCTGTTGACCCTACACGTCGCAAGACAGGTGGTGCATTACTGGGTGATCGTATTCGCATGAATGCTATAAATCATCCGAATATTTTTATGCGCTCGATTGCAACCCGCGATGCAGGTGGTGATGTACCGCCTGAGCTTGATGACATGGTCTTGGCAACACGTCTCGCGGGCTTTGATCTGATTATTATTGAAACACCGGGTATTGGGCAGGGTGATGCAGGTATTGTTTCACATAGTGATGTGTCGCTTTATGTGATGACGCCGGAATTCGGTGCGGCGAGTCAGCTGGAAAAAATCGACATGCTCGATGTCGCTGACGTAGTCGCGATAAACAAGTTTGATCGAAAAGGTGCTGCAGATGCTCTGCGTGATGTTGCCAAGCAGGTGCAGCGAAACCGTGAAGATTTTGCTACACCTCCTGAGCAAATGCCGGTTTATGGCACGATGGCATCGCGTTTTAACGATGACGGAGTTAGTGCTCTCTACAATGCAATACTTAAACAATTGCAGGCTAAAGGTTTGTCATCTGCGGGTGGTGCATTAAGTGTAACTGACACCCGGCACTCGACAGATGACTCTGTCATTGTGCCTTCGCATCGCAGTCGTTATCTGGCAGAAATTGCAGAGACGGTTCGTGGTTATCATTTGAAGGCAGATCAGCAGGCAGCGACTGTGCGTGAAAAACAACAGTTGCAATCAGCATTAAAGTTAATGAAAAACGCTGGTGTCACAGTTGACGAAGACGGGATTTTCGGATTGATCGCGCAACGTGAACAGTCTCTTGATAGTCGTAATGTGAGTCTTCTCAATGAATGGCCGCAGCTGGCTGAACGATATAATAAAGATACTTTCGAGGTTGAGATTCGAGATCGCAAGATTGTCACCGAATTAAAGCACGAAACCCTGAGTGGTAATCCAATCAGAAAAGTGAGTCTGCCGACATTCAGCGATCAGGGTGATTTACTGTATTGGTTACTTCGAGAAAATTTACCCGGTTTTTTTCCGTATACCGCAGGTGTTTTTCCGTTTAAACGTGAAGGTGAAGACCCAACACGAATGTTTGCAGGTGAAGGAGATCCTTTCAGAACTAATGCGCGTTTCAAGGCATTGTCTGAACACGCGCCAGCCAAGCGTTTATCGACCGCATTTGATTCTGTAACACTTTATGGCAATGACCCGGATCGCAGACCGGATATCTATGGCAAGGTCGGTAACTCTGGTGTTTCAATTGCAACTGTTGAAGATATGCAGGTGCTATACGACGGCTTTGATTTGTGTGAGCCGACGACATCAGTCTCTATGACTATAAACGGCCCGGCACCAACTATTCTTGCATTCTATTTCAATGCGGCATTCAGACAGCAACAGAAAAAATTTGAAGATGAAAAAGGTAGAGCACCAAGCAGTGATGAGCGAGTAGAAATTAAAAAATGGACGCTTGCCAATGTGCGCGGAACCGTTCAGGCAGATATTTTAAAAGAGGACCAGGGTCAGAACACTTGCATCTTTTCAACTGAATTCAGTCTGAAGGTCATGGGTGATATTCAGGAGTACTTTGTTGAGAATAACGTCCGAAATTTCTACTCTGTTTCTATTTCCGGTTATCACATCGCTGAGGCAGGAGCGAATCCGATAAGTCAGCTGGCTTTTACGCTTGCTAACGGGTTTACCTATGTAGAGTCCTATCTTGCTCGTGGTATGCACATCGATGATTTTGCGGCTAATCTTTCGTTCTTTTTTAGCAACGGTATGGATCCGGAATACACAGTGATGGGGCGGGTGGCGAGGCGTATCTGGGCTGTCGCGATGCGTGACAAATATGGTGCTAATGAAAGAAGTCAAAAGCTTAAATATCACATTCAGACATCTGGCAGATCTTTGCATGCGCAGGAGATGGCATTTAATGATATCAGGACTACTCTACAGGCGCTGATCGCAGTTTATGACAATTGTAATTCGCTGCATACCAATGCTTATGATGAGGCAGTTACTACGCCAACTGAGGAGTCAGTTCGACGTGCTATTGCAATACAGTTGGTGATTAATCGAGAGTGGGGATTAGCAAAATGTGAAAACCCTAATCAGGGTGCTTTTGTGATTGATGAATTGACAGATCTGGTTGAGGAGGCAGTGCTTTTAGAGTTTGAACGTATTTCTGAACGAGGTGGTGTGCTGGGCGCGATGGAAACCGGATACCAGCGCGGTAAGATCCAGGAAGAATCTATGTTATACGAGCATCGTAAACATGATGGTTCTCTGCCTATTATTGGTGTAAATACGTTTGTCAATCCGACTGATACTACCGAGGAACAGGTAATTGAACTTGCTCGTTCGACCAAAGAAGAAAAAGAAAGTCAGATTGCACGGCTGGAAAAATTTAAACATAAAAACGCATCTGAAGCTGAGGAGGCACTGGAGCGAATAAAGTCTGTCGCTATGTCTAATGGCAACGTGTTTGCCGAGTTGGTTGATGCTGTGCAGTACTGCTCTCTTGGTCAGATTACTGATGCGCTATTTGAGGTGGGTGGCGAATACCGGCGAAACATGTAGGGCTGGATCATTTTTACATAACTTGACACTGTCAATTGTATATTCGTTATGAGCAGTGGTTATATCAGTGCGATCAATTAACCAGCTGAAGGTGGGAGTGAAGAATCAATGGGTGTTGCAATTATCACAGGGGCAAGTCGTGGTATTGGTGCGGCGACTGCAATTCAAGCTGCGCAAAATGGTTACTCTGTGGTTGTTAACTACAGAAGTAATGCGCAAGCCGCGAATGAAGTTGTTGATCAAATTATCTCGTCGGGTGGGACCGCAATTCCGATCGCGGCAGATGTGGGTGTCGAGGCAGATGTATTGCAGTTGTTCGAGCAAACATTGTCAAAGTTCGGTCGTCTTGATGCACTGGTGAACAACGCCGGGATTCTGGAGCCGCACATGACTCTTGAATCGATGACCGTTGAGCGTATAACCCGTGTGCTGAACACTAATGTCATTGGAACGATGCTCTGTGCCCGCGAAGCGGTAAAGTGCATGTCAACCAAAAATAGTGGTTTTGGAGGTGGTATTGTCAACGTCTCGTCTATTGCTGCCCAGCTTGGCTCGCCGCGTGAGTATGTTGACTATGCAGCTAGCAAAGGCGCAATTGATACTTTTACTAAAGGTCTGGCTGGTGAAGTGGCAGATTGCGGCATTCGGGTTAATGCTGTCAGACCTGGTGTTATTTATACCGAGATACACGCATCTGGCGGTGAACCAGAGCGAGTTGATCGGGTAAAACACAATGTGCCGATGCAACGTGGAGGTACTGCAGAAGAAGTTGCAAGTGCAATCATATGGCTATTATCTGATCAAGCTTCTTACACCACTGGTGCTTTGATTGATGTAAGTGGTGGCAGATAAGTATCAATAAGCAAGCTTGTGACGGTATGTAACATTCTCGAGCCAATTATGTATGCCTTAGGAAAAGTAATTTTGCTAGGATAAAACCCGTAGAGGCATATGATGGAGTATTGGATGGAGGATAGTGTTGACGAGCTGCACTCCTTGATCAATGTGAAGCTGAATGTAGTGAACGTAAAGCTTAGCCGCCAGATTGGTCAGGCCGTCCAGTCCAAAGCCAATTTGCGTTTGCCCGAGTGGCGCATAATTTCGCTGCTTTCTTCTGCTGGATCCATGAGTCAGGCAGATATCAGAAGCAACATTGGCATGGATAAGGGGCAAATCAGCAGG
The DNA here is from genome assembly GCA_938020525.1 of uncultured Granulosicoccaceae bacterium. Lineage (GTDB taxonomy): Bacteria > Pseudomonadota > Gammaproteobacteria > Granulosicoccales > Granulosicoccaceae. The sequence goes on from CALIHW010000048.1 coordinate 36,482, forward strand.
ACTGTGAAGGCCATGCTCCAAAACGAACTTTTGCGCTTTGAAGGACAGGATAGCCAGGCTAGAAATGTGCGGCTTTGCCTGACCGAGAAAGGTCATGATGTTCATATGCAGGTCGACTCAATGATGGAGAAACACAAAGCACAGGTGTTGTCTTTGCTTTCTCCTGATGAAAAACAGGCGTTGTACAACTGCCTGGTTCAGATTGAGAAATCTGTCGACAACTGGCGCACGCAAGGTTGAGGGTGCCGGGGAAAAATCCCCAGTTCCCCAAGTAGGCCCCCAAATAGTCCCTAGCAGGCAGTCCCTCAGGTTTAATACCCAGTATTTCCCCGCTGACGTTGGCCGCTCTGAAAGGCCCGACTCCGCTCAGTGCCTAACTCTTCGAGAGCAGAGAACTCCTTAGTCCGGGTTGGATTCGCCTTTTGTGTCTGGTAGCTAAAAATATCTCCCGCTGTAACCATTTCAGTGCTGCCGAGGCCTCGCGTTGTAGAAGAGAGCACGGTAATCAATCCCTGGAAATGCGATAGTGCGCCGCTCCAGGCGGACAGTTCGTATACGATGTCTGCTACAACATTTTTTGCGAAATTTATATTAGAAAGGCTGTATGGCAGCACATTCCATCGGAGCCGCAAGACCACGTAATTCCGCACTGAAAGACGCGCGGCTAACCTACCGTGCCTGCACGCTGGGGTACGCTGAGTCACTTCGGTTAACGTCGCCCACCCAGCTCGTTGGGCAATCGGATTTCGACTTTTTGTCCGATCGTGGTGCAGCACTGGTGCATGCTGCGGAAAAAAGAGTTTTGCAGACTGGTACCACCGAGATTACTGCTGGCGAAATTCTGAGCAAGCGAACCGCGGGAAAGTTTTTTGTGCGTAGTCCGGTGTTCAATCGTTCCGGTCAGATATGTGGGATTGAAATATCAGTTGTTAGTGTTGACGAGTTGCATCGTAGTTACCAGCTATTGCTCGGTACCGAACTGCAGCTGCGCGATGTTATTAATCAGTCTCCATTTGGCTTACTGATTCACCGTAACTACGAATTGATTTATGTTAATGCAAGCTGGTTAGAGTTGATGGGTAGTGCCGGGTCATCTCCCGGTGCGGAGGAAATAAAAAAGCTTGTTCCAGCCAGCGGCGATGATTACAGGGTTGTACGTTCGGTTAATTCTGCCGGTGTCGAGCAGGATCTGCGTTTGCAGTCGCGAATTGTAAGATGGAATGGCAGCGATGCCAGTGCTGTTTATTGTGTGCCGGGTGAATCTCTGCAAATCGACAAGCCGCAAACCAGGAGCTTAACGGGTGCAAATTTTAACTTCATTGAGAAACGTCATGGTCACAGGCGCAGCACGGAAGTATCATCATCCGTTTCGCTGGTTGATCGCGATCACGAGTTTGATGCCGAGTTTTTTCAAAACATAGGGCAGCCTGTTCTAGTGTGCGATGCTTGGGTGCCCGTGTACTTTAATAGATCTGCCAAATTACAGTTGGCGCTTGAGAGTAATGACAAGTATCAATCGATTTCTTCATGGTTTAGCGATCGTGATCGAGCAACCATAGAAGCACTTATAAAAAGTCAGCAAAGTGTCTCGGTAAATGAACAATCTGATCTCAATGAAACAGTAGTTGCACGTGTAGAGCGTAATGGTCGAGCTTTTCAAGCTTTTGTTGGTGCAATGCACTGGAAAGATCGTGATCTGGTGTACATATCGTTGCAACCAGAGGAGGAAAAAGAGTCGGAGCTTCAACACACTATATCCAGACTGAATGACTATGTGTCAGCGGCAGGAGACTTTTATTGGGAAATGGATGGTGGGTTACGGATGACTCGAGTCTCTGTGGAGATGAAAGAGTTTCTTGGTGTAGAGACTGATCATCTATTGAATACTTCATTGGAAACATTGATTGCCCAGCACGTTCATGAGGATGATCGGGCTGAATGGAAGGTATTGCTTGTGGACCTGGGCAAGCATTTATCATTTCGTGATCGTGAATACACCTGGCGTCGCAAAGATGGTGAGAAAAGAGTGGTAAAGCTCTCAGGCGTGCCGGTATTTGACTCAAATGAGAAATTTGTTGGGTATCGTGGGGTTGGTTGGGATTTCACTGCACAACATCATAGCGCGAGTATTGTTGCTTATCATGCCAGTCACGATTCTCTTACAGGTCTTGTAAATCGACGTGAGTTTGAGCTCCGCTGCAATGATGCGATCACGCGGACTGCGGCTGCGAATCAGGCGCTGTGTTTTATCGATTTGGATAATTTTAAGCGGGTAAACGATACCGCCGGTCATCTAGCTGGCGATGAGCTATTGCGGCAACTTTCATCGCTGTTTACCAGTCTCGTCAGAAAGAGTGATGTGTTAGCGCGACTCGGCGGAGATGAGTTCGGACTACTTATTTACGATGTTGGTATAAAAGAAGCGATGCGTCTTGCGACACAGTTGCGCGCTGAAGTGGAGAGTTTTCAGTTCGATTGGGAGGGCAAGCAGTTTTCAGTTGGTGCGAGTATCGGTCTGGTTATGATTGATGATCGTTGGGATTCTCGCTCCGCGTTGTTTGGCGCTGCGGATGCAGCTTGCTATGAAGCCAAGCATCAGGGGCGAAATCGCGTGGCTGTATTTACGGATGCTCAGGCCTCGACTGATCATAAACAGGGTGAGCAACATTGGGACGAGTATATTAAAAATGCTATCGAACAAAGAAATATAAAGCTTGCGCTGCAGAGAATAGCGAAGCCGGATCTTTTGGGCGATGATGGTTCACGGATAGAAATTCTAATGCGACTGCCTGCTCCTGATGGTGAGTTGATGATGCCTGGTGCAGTCTTGCCTCTTGCGGAAAGGTTTGGATTAACAGTTGAACTCGATAAAGCGGTTATCGAACTTACTTTGGATTGGTTGGATGGCCAACCTCACGTTACGGATGGCTTAGATCTTTGCTGCGTCAATTTGAGTGGAGCCTCAATAGGTGATGAGAAATTCCAGAATTATCTTCATAAGTTACTCAATGCCTCTGCAATAGATCCCTCGGTGTTATGCTTTGAGGTAAGTGAAGCAGCAGTAAGTACGAATCTGACCGCTGTGTCGGCCTTCATGGATAGGTTTGGTGCACAAGGCTGCAAGTTCGCGATGGATGATTTCAGCGGTGCAATTCAGTCATTTAACTATCTGAAGAAGCTCCCCGTCACCTTTGTAAAAATCAATAGTGCCTTTGTGCGGGCGATAATGGACGACCCGGTTCATTATGCGATGGTGCGGTCTATCAATGATGTTGCGCAGACTCTTGGTAAACAAACTATTGCAGAATCTGTGGAGTCAGCTGACGTACTTTTGAAGCTGCAAGATCTCGGTGTGAATCTGGTGCAGGGATATCATATCTCTGCACCAGAGATGATTGATTTTTAGAATTATTTAAGGCTTGGCAGGTGTTGCTTCAATAGTCTCTTTTTCAGATTTCTTGCCACGTCGCCATCGATGGAAACGTTCCAATACCTTTAGTGCAAACTGTGGCGCATGTGCTTTCTGCCAGTTGCCGGCTACAGCTTTGTTAGCTTCTGACATTGTCGGGTAAGTATGTATTGTGCCGAGAATCTTTTTAAGACCCAGCTTGTATTTCATTGCGGTGACAAACTCTGTCAGCAGGTCGCCGGCATGAGCACCGACAATGGTTGCTCCAAGAATCTGATCTTTGCCAGGCTTAGTTAAAACTTTTACAAAGCCATGATCTTCGCTATCCGCTATTGCGCGATCGAGATCGTCTATACCGTAGGTTGTAACCTCGTAAGGTATATTCTTTTCTGTTGCCTCAGACTCGTTCAATCCGACACGTGCGACTTCAGGGTCAGTAAATGTTGCCCATGGTATTACTGAGTAATCCGCTTTGAATTTTTTAAATTGTCCGAACAGGCTGTTGACAGTTGCGAACCAGGCCTGATGAGAAGCTGTATGGGTAAACTGATACGGGCCGGTGACATCCCCAACGGCAAAAATATTCTCGTAATTGGTTCTCAGGAAATCATCTGTCTCGATGGTAGTATTCTTTCGAAGGTTAACGCCAAGTTCTTCGAGCCCGAAGCCTTCAACATTTGGTTTCCGGCCGATAGCAACCAGCATAGCATCAAATGGAACTTCGATAGTTTTACCATGCTGTTCACATACTAGTACTTGTTCTGTGCCTTTCTTGCATGCTACGGCCTTTGTGTCTGTTAATACGTTGATGCCTTCAGCGATGAATTTTTCCTTTACCAGTTCCGAGATTTCATCGTCTTCCCGCCCCATTATTTGTGGCGCCATTTCAACCTGGGTGACTTCGCTGCCAAGTCTTGAGAATGCCTGCGCCATTTCACAGCCAATGGGTCCGCCGCCGAGAACAATCATTCTTTTGGGCTGTTCGCGCAATTCCCAAATATTGTCTGAGCTATACCAGGTAACCTGATCGAGTCCTTCTATAGGTGGTATGAAAGGTCGCGCACCTGTTGCAAGAATAATATTGCGAGCAGTGATTTTCTGGCCGTTGACTTCAACTGTCCATGGGTCAATGATTTTGGCTTCCCCGGTAACGCAGTCGACACCAAGTCCGGTAAAGCGTTCTATAGAATCGTGTGGTTCAATCCTTTTAATGACATGCTGTACCCGTTCCATAACATCGGAAAATTCAAAGTCCGCAGTGGCGGATTTGATGCCGTACTTTTCAGATGTTTTGACATCATGTAGAAACCGCGCACTTTTAATTAGTGCCTTGGATGGTACGCAGCCTGTATTCAGGCAATCACCACCCATCTTATGTCTTTCGATCAAGGTAACTTTAGCTTTGACAGCAGCAGCAATTAAGGCCGCAATTAATCCACCCGATCCAGCGCCGATGACGACGATATTCGTGTCGAAATATTTGGGAGCGTTATGCAACGGAAACTTTCCTTTTTTTATAGAGGCCGAGAAGTTTTTTCGCGACGATCGGGAAGATTCCGAGTAGAGCGAATGCGGCAAGTAGTGACGGAGATAAAATATCTTTTAATGAATCCAGTTTAGCCAGTTGGTTTCCGGCGTTTACGAACACTGCGGTTGCTGGCAACATTCCAACTTGACTGACTAGTGCGTAGATTAGCGTCTTAATGCCGGTCAGGCCCATCAGTAGATTCACAATGAAAAAAGGTACCACTGGTATCAATCTGAGGGTAAATAGATAGAAGGCACCTTCTTCTTCCATGCCTTTGTTGATGGTCTGTAAGTGATGCGAGAATTTGTTCTGCACAATGTCGCGGAACATGAAACGGGAGAAAAGAAAGGCAAGGGTAGCGCCGATAGTAGAGGCGAATGACACGATTATCAGTCCGGTAAAAAATCCAAATATCGCACCCCCTGCGAGTGTTAAAATTGACGCTCCCGGAAGAGACATTGCAGCTACTGCAACATAGAGCAGAAAAAAACCGGCGATTGCCACAGCCTTGTTTTCAGCTGTGTAACTCACCAGAGACTGGTGTTGTGCCTTCAGGTAATCCAGCGACAAATATTGGCTGAGATCAAAGACAAAAAATGCGCCAATCAATGCCAATACCACAAGTACAACCAGAATCTTTATATTTTTCATGTGAATTTTTCATAAGCGTCAATTATTGAGGTTGACGGAATGTTTGTCGGTATGGATGCAGGTGTGTTCACCTTGCATCGAATATACCCCTTCGATGTACAGCTCTGCCTTAAGTTCCTGCTGCCCCGATGCAGGTCAGCAGGCGTGGATGTGATGTATTCCTTGTGATTTACCAAGAGTGAGTATTGAATTGGGCGTAAATTGGTGTTTATGGGCATGGTAAATGAGCAATTGCGAAATATTGGTATGAAAAATTTAAGGAAATGTTAGTAACAGCTAGGCTTCGATTGCACGGCTAATCATGGTGGGATCCGCGTTTCCGCCAGAAACCACACAGATTACAGTGTCAGTGTCAATTTCCTGTGGATGAAATAATGCGGCTGCTAGTGCTACTGCGCCGCCGGGTTCTGCGATGATCTTGAAGTGAAGTAGTGCCTCCGCCATAGCCTTTAGTGCTTCATGATCGCTGACCACAATCCCCGGGCCGCAAAGACGCTGTATTATCGGGAAGGTTAGCTCACCAGGTGACGGGGTGACAATGGCATCGCAGATTGAAGCCTGGTCACTCTCCGTTGTTTCTCGTTTACCACTTTTTTGAGACCGGATTACGTCATCATAGTGTTCAGGTTCCACTGGTCTGACCGTCATATCCGGTGCAGTCGCCTCTACGCTGATTGCGATTCCCGAGGTTAGGCCACCGCCACCGCAGCAAACCAGTAGGTCGGCACTGCTGATACCTAAACTTTGAGCTTGCTCTGCTATCTCTAATCCGCAGGTTCCCTGACCGGCAATAACTTCCTTGTTGTCATAGGGTTTGATTAAATAGAGTCCTCGCTGCTCAGCGAGGTTTTGTCCAAGTTTCTCTCGGCACTCACCACCGGGCCTGTCATACAGCACAACTTCAGCCCCGTAGGCGCGAGTATTTTCTATTTTTAAAGTCGGTGCGTCACATGGCATAACAATGACTGCGTCAACACCTGCACGCTTCGCCGCGTATGCAACTCCCTGGGCATGGTTACCCGATGAGTAAGCGATTACACCGGCGTTGCGTTGTGCAGACGTCAACTTTGTGATTGCTGATGTCCCGCCACGGAACTTGAAAGACCCGGTATGCTGCAGACACTCAGCTTTTATCAGTATCCGCCTGCCAGACAACTTATTGAGCAGGGCGCTTTCGAGAAGTGGCGTCTTGACTGTATGGCCGGTAAGTCTTTTCTGGGCGTCGATGACGTCGCTAAAGTTGATGGCTTCGTTCAAATTCTTGTCCATCGGAAAGTTCAGTTGCTATCGTGCAGCATCAGGCTTTGCTTGTCGATGTGTAGTTGTGGCTAAAAAGGCTTAAACTGTTCAGAAATGCAGATAGGGGACAGTTATGATTGTTCGTAGCATCTCTGACGTAAAAGCTTCCGGTGGCTTTGCAGAGCAAGTGGGCCACTGGTCCAGTGCGAGATATTTATTGCAAGCTGATGGTGTCGGCTTTACGTTGACCATGACGACCGTTGCCGCCGGACAGCGTCTGGAGCTTGAATATCAAAACCATATCGAGGCGAATTTAATCATTGAGGGCAGCGCGAGACTGACAGATGTGGACGCTGATCGCTCATATGAGCTTGGGGCCGGGGATATGTATGCGCTGGATAAGAATGATCGACATATTCTGGAGGCATTGTCTGGCTTGAAGATCGTTTGTGTGTTTTCCCCCGCGCTTATCGGGCATGAAACACATGATTCTAACGGATCCTATCCTGCCGCTTAGCGAGTTTCTGACTTGCTGGCATCGGCGGGCAGATATCAGTTAGTAGATTTCAGTCAATTAAAGAGAGCAAGCAGTCGAGTCATCGGGCCCTGCCAACAGTGTTCAGGACAATGCTGGATTCAATGCTCAGGCGTGGAGCTGTTTTCGCTTACCAGGCTCTCTTCAGAAATTTGTTGCTGACTTTTCCCAATTGAATCATGGTGAGACTCCGCTCTTCTTTATCTAAAAGAGTCCAGTACGCTATTGCAATGTATACGGTTGCACCAATCAAGGCTTGACCTAGCAGTGAAAGGTATCCAGTGGGCGGCTGAGTTTTGGCGAAGTATGTAAGGATTGCGAACAATACGAGGCTGGCCGGTACTACCCTCCAATAGGTTTGCTTTACATAATCCAGTAGCGAGTAATTGATTACTCTACTGGTAAGAATCGGTGTGACCACCACATAGAACAGAATCTGTGTAGTAGCGGTTGCTGCGGCCACGCCTACCAGGCCGAATTTTTGAACCAGTATTATGCTTAAAATCAGGTTTGCAATAGAAAATGTCATATTGTAAGTGGCAAACTTCTGGTGATTCGCTGTACCAAGCAATATCGAATAGCTGATCAACTGTGGGCTTTTAATTAGCTGAGTCATAAACATAATCGTCAGTAAGGTTGAGCACTCGACGGCGTACCTGGGGCCCATCCAGATAGCGATGAATTCATCACCAAGAGCCAGAACGCCAATACACAGTAGGTTGGACAGCAGGATGACGGCTTTTGTACCTGAGATGTAGGTTTTATAGAGGTTCTTGTTTTGCGTGGCTTCCTGTTCGCTGAACACTGGCACGAATGTTTGCGCTACAGCTTGAATTAACTTGTTGCTGTACTCATTCAAGCTCCAAGGGATTGTGTATATGGTGATGGCTGCCGCCGAGAGAAAATATCCGATTACAAAAGCATCGGAGTAATAAATAAGCTGCAAGCCGAGCATGGTGAGGAAGGTGAATTTGCTATAGTTGAAAATCGAGACCATAGTCGATTTATCAGCGTTTTTTGTAGTTAGCTCTACCTGAGGCTCTACACGGCGCATTATGAATATTAAAAGAAAAGTCGCCAGCACATGTGATATCAGGGATAAAATGCCCATCGACAGTAAGCCGTACCCGTTAGTCAGGGCAAAGTAAAATGCGATAGCCTTGAACAGTTGGATGAAAAGCGTTACCGCAGTGGTAATTTCGTTTCTTTGAAAGCCGTAGAATGCACCGAAGAAAACCCCGGAGCCGATAAAAATTGCAACATCAATAGCGGCAATGATGACAAGCGCATGGACTGTGTGCTGCATTTCTGGATCGAACTTGAATCCGTTGACGACAAGGTTTGCGAGAATCGGACTGAGCACAATCAGAAGCACACCGAGCAGCAGCATGATGACAATCGCTGACGATATAACGACGTTTAAAGATTTATAATCTTTGAGTGCTTTGTATTTGGAAACGTATTTGGCGATCGCCGAGCTGACCCCGAGATCAAGCAGAGTCATATACCCTGCGAATGCCGAAATGATTGACCAGATGCCATAGTTGGTGTCGCCGAGGGTGTGAACCAAAAAGGGCGACAGCATAAACGCAATGACAATTGCGCCAATCATTCCAACATAGTTGGAAAATACATTTTTTGCGATGGTTCGAAAAATGACTGTAGCCCTTGGAGGTTAACGCTCTTTTATCGCGGCTGCCGGATTCCCGGCTACTATCATGTTATCGGCAACCGGGTGAACCACTACAGAACCGGCTGCAATAACGCATTTTTGCCCAATATCTGCCATAACAACGGCATTGTTTCCGATCCAGGTATCCTGGCCGATGCTGATTTTGGTGAGCTTGCCACCCTGTTCGCGAATAGGCACATCCATACTTTCAAAATTGTGCTGGTTTTTACCGCTTAAAATGTGAACTCCGCTACCTAAAAGACAGTCCTGACCGATCTTACAGCTGCCGATATTGCACTGCGGACCAATGTATGTGCCATTTTCAATTTCTGTGTCGATTTGAGAGAACAAAGTGCCAAATGATAAAACCACACCTTGTTCACACTTTTTCATTGTTAGAGCGTAAAAGCTGTTACGCAGATAGCTGCCGCTCTTGCCTGGAAGCAAGCTCATAAATTGAGAGCAACTAGCAAAAGCGTCGTTCTGATTGATCAACGCCAACAATCGGTATGCGGTATACACCGGGAGTATCAAAATCATGGTGGTTGTCTGGACGACTTTCTTGATCATTGGCTACTAATAATTGTGATAGGGCGCGATACTTACAGCGTGAGAAAAACGGCGATGAAGCTCTTGGATGATTCAGTGAGGCTAAAGTTCTATTGATGATTGTGTCCGACGCAGCTGCACGATTATGCCATTTTCACGTCTGTCTTTCTGAGACAAATCGATCAGTTTCCTGTTTGACAAGGCAGAATGCCACTGAAATTGTGATATCTCACTTTTTGAAACATATGTTGACGGAGGTGCCTTGAAAACCACTAGCGGTGTCGCAAGGTGCTGAGGCTGACTGCGCTATACTTGCCGGATTAAATGTTACGGAAAATTCCGACCATAAATGTCAAAGCTAAAGCGGAAAATCAAAGAAGGCGTCAGAAAAGATAGTGGCTCCCTGTTGGAGTCTCTCCTGACTGAATCTGCGAACGAAGACTTGATAAAAGATTCTGTGGAAAGTATCGGTACGCTCATCCAGATAGAGAAGGGGCTCCAGGAAGACAGAAAGAAGTTGTCTCGCCAGATTGGTGTTCTACGTAAGCGTGGTGAGGACACGGCAGATTTGATTGCCGGTGTGTCTGAAATTAGTGAAAAGATCAAACAGCTCGATACGGATATTGATCATCAGGTCGCACAAATCGAAAACTGCCTGAACCAAGGCAAGTCGGCTGCGGGGGATCCGCCAAACGCAACACAATTAGATGTACCCGCCCATCTGGCTGTGGTTGAGCATGCACTGGATTGTGATGCCAATCAGCTGCAGCTTGGCTGTGAGCCTGGTTTGGATGAGTCGGAATGGCAGGCATTTGTAGATTCACAGACGCACGCGACGGTTTATCATGACGCCAGATGGCACAAATTGATTAAAGACAATTTTGGCCACAACCCGCAATATATTACTTGCCGTAAGCCTGACGGCTCGTTGTGTGGTGTATTTCCCACTGTGCATTTAAATAGCCGATTATTCGGTTCTTTTCTGCTTTCAATGCCGTACTTTAATTACGGTGGGCCGCTCACATCGCACCCTGAAGCTGCACAAAAAATGATGCAGTACGCTGCGGAAATCGGTACCTCGCTTGAGTGCACGCACCTGGAATCGAGAGACACGCTGCAGCGTGACCCGTGGCTTTGCAAGCAGCACAAAATTACTATGATATTGCCGCTGCCTGAAACAGATGAGCAGCTTGACCAACAGCTCGGAACCAAAGTCAGGGCACAGGTTAAACGTGCAGCGCGGGAAGATCTTGAATTTGTTGCTGGTGGTGCAGAACTATTGCCCGAGTTCTATCGTGTGTTTGCACACAATATGCGAGACCTCGGCACACCCGTTTATAGTCGTAAATTTTTTGCAAGCATTCTTGAATGTTTTCCGGGTCAGGCGAGTCTTACTATTGTCAGGCATGAAGGTGAACCAGTAGCCGCGGGATTCCTGCTCGGCTATAACGATAAGCTTGAAATTCCATGGGCATCGAGCTTGCGCCGAGCTAATCCTCTGGGTGCGAACATGTTTATGTACCGGCAGATACTTCGATCCGCCATAGAACGAAAATATCAATATTTTGATTTTGGTAGATCCAGCAAGGGTGCCAGTACTCATAAGTTTAAAAAGCAATGGGGCGCATTGGAGCACCCGTTATATTGGCACTATTGGCTGCGGGACTCAGGTGAGCTGCCGGAACTAAATCCGAACAACCCCAAGTACAAGCTGGTTATTTCTGCTTGGCAGAAGCTTCCGGTAGCAGTCGCGAATATTATAGGACCAACACTGGTCAGAAACCTGCCGTAAACTTCTGTTGGATATACCTGGCTATTATTAGGCAGCCCGAAGTGATGCTGCCTGTGGTTTGTGTCTTGTTGTAATGCAGCCAGTTGTTTGCAGCTATGCAGCAATAGGAACGCGATTCAGGAGTTGCTGATATAGCTCGGTATATTCAACGGCCATACGTCTGGCTGAGAACTTGTCGTTTATGTGCGCGGCCGCGGCTGCAGAAATTTCATTTGCAAGTTTTTCATCCCACAATAGCTTTTTGCAGCAATCGTAAAGCTCATTTTTGTTATTGAGAGTTGCTAATAAGCCTGTCTTGTTGTGCTCCAGTAGTTGATTCACGCCAGCTATATCGTAGGCTGCTACGGGGACACCCATAGCCATTGATTCCATAAGACATCGAGGAATTCCCTCCAGAGTCGAACACATGACAAATAAGTCGAATGTTTTGAGGTATGAGAGCGGATCAGTCTGAAATCCAAGAAAAGATATTTTGTCTCTGGAGCTTAGCGTATCAGCATATTCTTCAAACTTTGCTCGACTGATGCCATCGCCCAGGAGAACCAGCTCCAGGCCGCTGTTTTCAGAGGCCAGCTTGTCAAACACATCTAACAGGTGGCTGACATTTTTGCGGTCTATCATCTGGCCGATGAATCCGATAGTTTTCTTTTCTGGTAGATTTAGTGGCTCATTATCAGCACGGACTACAGGGTTCTCTGCAGGTTTGCGATACGCGATATCCTTTAAATCAACACCATTTCTGATATAGACGATTTTTTCATCGGGCACATTGTATTTCTGTACGTCGGCGTACAGCTCGCGAGAAAGCGGCACTGTGTAATCAAAGTATTTGAAAGTTCTGCAACCGGCGGCGATAAACATCTCAAGCTTGCGGTCGTTGGTTTTTTCAAAGCCGTGTGGTGTGGTTATGCATTTAATACCAGCGACTTTGGCTGCAATTATGCCGAGTATGTCTGACTTGTATCCATGTGAATGCAATATATCAATCTGCTGATCTTTTATCAGTTTAACCAGAGTTTTGATAGCGCGCGGATCAAATCGCCCACTCATTTTAACCTCATGACTGGTCATTCCAAGGGCGTTGAAATCACGCACGAGTTGTAAGTCCTGGTTTTCGCGCTCTTTGGTGACCACTAGCTCTGAAGTTACCAGAGTCGGGTCGCTGTTGTTGGCCAGCGCAAGAATCCATTTTTCCGCACCATAGAATCCAGTCGAACAAATGAAATGTAATACTTTTATCGGAGTATAGGTCATCGGGATTCAAGTAGTTTGGGATGGACTAGCTGGCACGATTTCGTATCCAGCGCAGCTCATTCGAGATTCGGAATTTAGCCAGGCTTGACATCAGCGTACCGGCGATGTGTTTGAAGTGTGAGCCGGGAGTGTAAAAACAGTCGTCCTGGTCAGCCACGACCACATCGCGAAGACCCGGGTACGGCAAGCTATCTGTATCTATCATGGCGGATGGTCCATGATTTTGTAGTAGCAGTATTTGTATTCTTGCGAAGTGCAATGTATCGGATTGAGATAACTCCTCGACCAGATAGTTCCTGAAGTATCGAGCACGTTCCAGAAATATAGTACGATCTTTCAGAGCATACTTATAAGCCGCGAATAACACGCCCACCTTGCGGGTTTCCTGAGCTATCCAGGTTGCATTGGGGTAGTCAAGATTTTCTGAGTCATGAAGATACGGTTGTTCATTTTCAACCATCCATTTGGCATAATGAAGCAAAATCGCGCGTGCATAGTAAAATTTGTTGTCGTGCTGGTCGAGTGACCTTTTCAGGTCAAGATAGCGCACGACTTCCTGCAGAAATACAATATAGAACCAAGTGTACTCGACGTTCTTAAAGTCTCGTGCGTCAATATTATCATGTGGCCCTGCTGTCCTTTCGATTATTGTTTCTACTTTGTGTAACCAATCAGAATCTGCAGTGAGGTCATAGCAATCCATGAGAGTGCGAATATAGTTGCCAGTTTCTCGGTCCATGCGATACCGGTACTTAAAAGTTTTTGTACCTTTGCAGGTTTTAATAAAGTTTGCGGTATCTTCTTGTAGTGTTTTTCTGACGGTCTCAATCAGAGTTCCACTGCCTTCCTGGTAATGTCTAATCCAGTTCCCCAGATTAATGACCGTCTTTTTTGCTTCTTCATCGCCGGTCATAAAATAGTAGTACATGAGGCCGGTGCTGTAACAGTGACCGGAGCTTGGTCCGCCTCCTTTTTGTGGCTGCCCATTGTGGTCGATCTGATTAATAGAGTAAGTGCGATGGGAAGCGGTTTGGGCCTCCACATAGTGATCTGTATGCCAGAAATAACCGTTGTTGTATTCAGCTCGGTCTTCCTCAGTACGATAGATATCTATGTCCATGACGTGTTTAGCGAGATCAGTTGTGAGAGGTTGCCAGAAGTGGTCACCAGTTAATGCATATTGCCGAATAAATCCATAAACCGCGTCGTACTGGTTGTTGTAGTGGGATACATAGGGCCTTTTCAATTCTGTGTGATACGCTGCCTCGTGATCCGCGTAGATATCACCAAAGTTACGCCAGCTGTATTCGTCCAGATGCTCTCGTTTGGCGTAGAATCCCGTTTCATGGCTCTTAGATGGATCTAACAACGATTCGTATTTCTGACAGCTATATTGGTCATCAAAATATCGAAAAACATCTGCCTCCCGGTATGCTGTTGCTGCAACGCATGCGAATGGCTTGTTTGTGTTCTTATTTTTTTTGGATTCACTCAGTGAAGGCTCGAATGTAAAATCCATTTCGTGACGTTTTCGTTCGCCCCCCTGCAGTTCGTAGAGATCGCCGTGGTGAAAAGGGAACAGGCGCAGTGAGATTTTATTGCTATCAACGTCGATACTTTTTGGAAAATTCTGCCAGAAATTTGATGTCTTAATCGAGTATGCGGATCCACTGCACTCGATAGCTACTGACGGGTCGGCTCGTTTGCCAGCATGAACGCTTTTATCACCGTTGTTCAACTGATAGCCACAGAACTGATTGCATACATTGCCGGCTGCGTTTACATGAACTGCGTTATTCCAGTGTTCTCCACCGCTTGAGGCCTGAAACAAACTGGTTGGCTGTTTGACGTCAATCCAGTCGGATCCTGGCTCTGCGAGTAGCTGAATAAACGATTGCTCCGGATTTTGTATGGCGAACGAAAAATCTTTAAATTTTATCGATCCGGGGTCTCCCAGATCCCAGATACCGCCTGGGTGCAATGCGCGGTGCGGGTTATGTAATTCACATATAAGAGATATCTGTGCATTTGGCATTACCTCAAAAATGAATTTTGCGTGCAGCGTCTGTGTATCGTTGATGTTGTAAACACCGCTAATTTGTATTTTGCAGGTCAGGCCATCGTTTTCCTGAAGTGACACGTCTGCTACCTGCAAGTCACATAGGCTATCGTCTTCAAGTACAAGTAGCGGCATGCAACTATCTTCCTGCCATACACCCGTACCGGCATAATTTACTGAGGGGAAAACACCGCTTTTACGGAATTCAAAAATTGCATCGCCACTACTAACTGTAATCCCGTCACTATCCTCCGTCGCCTCCACTAACGAGGATTGCCCGATGGGGGCGCTAGTGTGGACTTTAAGATCGAGTTCTGGTGTTTTTACAGATAGCGTTGCGATTTTTGCCAGACACCACTTGACGCTGCCGTCTGACCAGAGTGCTGTTTGAGTAATTCGACTTTGAATTAGTACTTCGGCGAATTTAATTTGGTCAACATCGATAGTTAGTGTGTCACAATCCTGCACTGAGCCTTTAGGCAAAGGTATCCCTACCCGAACAAAATTCGCTCCCGGCTGCAGGTTAGTCAGGGATAAGGTTATGGGGTTCATGGTGGCTGCTTCAACGGCTGTCTGGCGATCGGTGTTATACACGGTAATTGTCGCTAGGTTCTGCGAATAACATTTTTATTTGGCAAATATTTGTGAATTAAAACTTATAATCGTACAGCTGAATCGACGAATGAGGCCTGCTCCGAATGTATCCAATTCCGAAATATACTCATCCAGATCGAAACTGTTTCGTAAATTGAAGATCATAAAGGCCGTGCGTTTGTATACAAGGTCATGGCGCTGTCGTTGACAAACGACTAACAAATATCTGCAGGCAGATTTCCCAGGCCTAAATAGGAAAGACACCCAATTATGGAAGATACTAAAGAGATTGAACCAGACCGCCACTAATCCAGTCCGTGCGATCGCTATTTTAGCAGCTCTAGTTATCGGCAGCTTTTTGCTACTCGTGAGCTTTACGTTTCCAGAGGGCAACCGCACCTTCTCAGCGATTCAGAATTTTGGACACTTTTTGTTGTTTGCCCTGCTTGCATGGGCGGCTTTATCGATTGTGCTAGGTTTTTTTCGGCGACAAGCTGTTGCGGTGGCTGTGACCGGTATTGTGCTGATGCTGCTTGGATTAGGTGTCGAGCTTTTTCAAACCGGATTGGCAAATAGAAGTGCGTCGATGTCGGATTTTGCGCTGGACGTGCTCGGGATCCTTGTTGGCTGTCTGTTTTTTTTCTTGGTTAAATTTTTCAGGCAAGGCAGGAAGTATCAAATGTTTACCGTTGGCTTTTTTCTATTATTCCTGACTACTATAGCATTGAGGCCGCTTATTCCTTTGATCGGGTATGACCTTATGCGAGCTGATCTCCCGGTTGTTCGCAGCTTCAACCATCCGTTTGCGGAACAAAAAATCGAATCAGTAGGCGGAGCGATTTTTAAGAAACTGCCAAGCCGGGTGCTAGCCGGGTCAAACGCAGAATGTTGTACCCTGCATGTATCTTTTTCTACTGCTCGATACAGTGGCGTTGTTTTCGAAGAAGATGCCAGTTTACGCGCTGGTAGCTGGAGTGATTTTGAGAGCCTGAACATAAAAGTTTTCAGTTCTCTGCGAAATACTCGACAAATTGCATTGCGAATTAACGACCGACTGCATAATAATCTCTACGAGGATAGATATAATAGCGTCCTCTCGATTTCGCCGGGTTTGAACGAGATAACTGTTCCATTACAGCAGATAGCTTCAATGGGCAGAGTGGGAAACTCAGGTCGAACAATGGATGTGAATGACGTTACTCGTATTCAGTTATTCACCAGCGAGGTTGAGAACCAGTTCACGCTGCAAGTTTTGAGCATTGAGCTCGAGTAATGACGATAGGTGCAAGTTCGCCTTTTCTTTTAGCCAGTTTTAGCAATACCGTGGTGAGACTATGTCAATAGCTGTTCTAGTGTATATGTTGCTGAGTTGCATCACTGCGGTGGTGATCCCCTGGGTGGGCATCATATTTTACTACCTGTTGGCGGTCGGTCAACCGGAAGACATGTGGCCACATCATTTTGGTGAAGACAATCGTCTGTCACTCTTTATATCGCTGTCTGTCATCTTAGGTCTCGGGCTTGCCACAGCAACGCGGCAGGTAGACTGGAGACGATTGTTTGTTTTGCCTAATATTTTATTGATGCTCGTGCTGGTTGCATTCAACCTTTCAATTGCCGTTAGTCCGTTCGCGGAATTTGTGGATATTAAGTTAAACAAGTTATCGTCCGCCGAGATGCTCGATATCTTTAATAAGATCATGATCATCTACTTTGCGGCTGTCTTATTGATTGACACAAGATTCAAATTAATCTGTTTGTTGAGTGCCGTAGGTGGTGTTTTCCTCTACTACACATTGTGGGCAAACAAGATTTACGTTACCGGCGAATTCTGGCGTTTTGGAGACAACGGGCGCCTCAATGGTCCCTGGGGCTTGTACTACGATGAGAATTACCTGGCGATGCTATTCGTTCTGTGCACGCCGATTTTTTACTACTTTTCTGTCGGAACTAACTACCGAATTATTCGATACGGTCTGTGGGTCTGTATCCCGCTTAGTTGGCACGCGTTGTTTTTGACAGGCTCACGCGGAGCACTGCTGGCGCTGGGCGTCACGTGTACCTACATCTTTTTTCGCAGCTACAGTAAAAAAGCTTCATTGATACTTCTTGTTGGACTGTCTGTCGCTATCATTGATCAAAGCGGAAACATGATTGGTCGAATTACTGACACGGTAAGTACGGAAGAATTGGAAAGAGACCGTGCTTTTATTGAAAACACGGAAGATTCCCCCGAGATTAACAACAAGCCTGTTGATCCACGCTTGATTTCCTGGCAGGTTGGTCTGAACATCATGAAGGACTTTCCTCTTTTGGGGGTAGGCTCTGCTAACTTTATGCGTGCGTGGCCTGAATATGAAGAGAGCGAGCCACATGTGGCTCACAATACGCTAATACAATTTGGTACTTCCTGTGGTGTCGGGGCTGCTTTGGTATATCTCTACTTCTTGTTTCTAAGATTAAGAAATGTCGTATCGAAGCCGGATCCTGAGAAGAAGTTCGCACATGGATATCAGCGAGACTATCTTGATGATCTACTGAACTCTCTTTTCATCGCTTTTTATACAGTGGCGTTGTTTCTTGATTTGATGATCATTGAATTGACGTATTTGATCTTCATTGCCGGTGCGTGCAAATATTGTCTCGACAAGCGGAAAAAGACTACTTTCAGATCATTGATTGATTCGATTTATCGCTGGCGACAGGAAGCAACAAAAGAAGCGCCGGTCCGGGAGAGTGCATATGCGTCCACGATTGCAGTGCCAGAGATGATGTCGCCAAAGATGATGCAAGAGATGCCGCAAAATCCAAGCGCTATCTACGAAATGGAATCGGAGCAACAGCAAAATTTAGAGCCTGGGCAACAGCAACAGACAGATGAGCCACGTAGCAGTCAGTACTCTACACCTACAAATCGGTACGCATCAACCAGTCTGTATGCCAACTAGTCGCCTCAGGCTTTGCTCGTAATTTTTAAGTAAACCTCTTGATAGCTCTGAATCATATGATTCAGAGCGAATTTTTCTTCAAAAGTCTTTTTGGCTTCTTCTCCCAGCCTGTGTCGGCTGCCTTTATTGTTAACCAGGCGCAGCAACGCTTCAGAGAGTTGCGGCGTATTGTCCGACTCAACGACGATGCCATTGATGTCGTTCTGAATAAGCTCTATGTTGCCGCCGACAGCGGTGACTACGCAGCATGTAGCAAAAGACATTGCTTCAAGCAGTGTCATTGAAGTGCCTTCACTAAATGATGAGAGAATATAAACGTCGATCATCGACATGAATTTTCTCGTATCCGTTTGAAATCCGGTAAATACAACTGCCTGGTTGAGATTTAGCTCATCGACCAGTTGTTCGATATCAGGTTTTTGATCGCCATCTCCGACGAGAAGAAGTCTGGCGTTTGGATGTTGGTTGTATACGGTAGCGAAGGCTTTGACCATCATTGGTAGATTCTTGATGGTATCGAAGCGGGTGATTGTCCCGAAGACGAGATGTTGATCAATTAGGTTGAATTCATTGCTTTGACTTACTTTTGTTGCCTTGATGTTTTGCGTTGTGGCCTCGATGCCGTTGTATATCACCTGGATTGATCTGCGCTTGAACCATTCATATTCTGCGAGCGCATCTTTTGTTGCTGCAGAGATGGCAACTATTGAGCTAGTCGTCAAACCTAATAACGGATTTACTAATCTTCTTTTCCAGCTATAACGATCTGGATGAAAACGACCATGCTCTGTAAACACAACCTTTGCTCGGGTAAATAGCGCTGCCAAAACACCATAAACGTAAGGCGTGTATTGATGGCAGTGAACAACATCGATACTTTCTGATTTGATCAGTTCTCTGACTGATTTGATCAGACTGGTATCAAAGCCGGGCTCTCGATCGAGAACATGAAAACGTGTGCCCGATTGCTGTAGTTGCTGGCCGATAGGGCCAATTTCTCCCTCCAGGCAGACTATCGTATTATCAAATAGGTCAACATCCGCATTTTTCACCAATTGATAGATGACCTGTTCGGTGCCTCCGATACCCATATGGTATGTCAGATGCAGAATTTTTACCGGGTCTGTCATTGCGATATCCGGTAGCCCTATGTGGTGACCGGGTCGATATATCGTGCCCACCACAACTCAAAAGCCAGCATGCTCCAGAGCTCGCTGGAGTAATCCCTCTCACTGCTTTGGTGTTGCTGCCAGATAGTTTTCACTTCGTCGGGTTTAAAGAACTGTGATAAGCCGTTGTTTGCACTAAACAGCTTTGATTCTGCGATTTGTTTAATTTCGTTTCTGAACCAATTGGCCAGTGGTACTGAAAATCCCATTTTTTTTCTATAAAGCGTCTCATCTGTTAGTAGCCGTTCCATTGTGGTTTTCAGAATATACTTGGACTCTTTGTCTTTAAGTTTCAGATTAGCCGGAATAGTTGCTGCGTACTCCACAACTCGGTAGTCGAGTATCGGTGCACGAGTTTCAAGTGAGTTGGCCATACTCATGCGGTCGACCTTGACCAGAATGTCTCCGGGCAGGTAGCTCTTGATATCGGTGTAGAGAATTTTAGAAAGGTGATTGTCTGTATCTGCAGATTTGTACAGATCGGTAATGATATCAGCTGGATTGTAATCTGAAAGTTCGGATTTGAATTCGTCCCGTACGAGGCGATCCCAAAGCTGCTCACTGAAAAATGTATTTGAAATAAAGAATCCTGTGTCTGACGACACCGCTAAAGAACCCAACAGCGATGCACCGCGGCGTAGCTGTCTATTGTTGCTATCGAAAAGCATTTGTGAGCCCTTTTTGAAAATACTGCCCGGGAGCATTGAAGGCACCAGCGAACGGATTTTATTCTCGAGCTGATCCTGTTGATACTTGCTATAGCCTGCAAAATTTTCATCCCCGCCATCACCGGCCAATGCAACCGTAACCATTGATCTGGCCAGTTTGGATACAAAGTAAGTGGGTACAAAGGAAGGGTCAGCAAACGGCTCGTCAAAGTGGCCAGCGATATCAATTAGATTATCTTCTACATTTTCTTTTACTGTCAGCTCGTGATGATCAGTTTTGAACTGCTCCGCTACCATGGCAGCGTAGGCTACTTCATCAAATTTTTCTGAATCAAAGCCGATTGCACAGGTTGTAACGGGCTTGTCACTGTTGCCGGCCATTAGCCCAACGACCGCGCTCGAATCTACCCCACCGCTCAGAAATGCACCTAGTGGCACATCACTCACCATGCGACTTTTTACACTGTCGTCCAGCAGGTTGTAGAGCTCGTCCTGAATTTGATCAACCGGTTTATCGTTGGTATTGCTGAACGAGACATCCCAGTACTGTTGTATTTTTACATCGTCCTTGCTGACGAGCATCCAGTGACCGGCCTGCACTTTGTCAATATATTTAAAAATTGATTTTGTTTCGGGAACGTATTGATAGAAGAAGAAATCTTTTACTGCATCATTTCTAATAGTGCGATCAATATCCGGTGCCGCAAGGATTGCCTTTATTTCCGAGGCAAAAACGAATTGATTGTCTTTGCGGTAGTAGTAGAGTGGCTTCTTGCCGAGTCTGTCTCTGGCGAGAAACAGTGTCTTTTCTACGTTGTCCCAGATTGCGATGGAAAACATACCATTCAGTAGTTGCAGGCATTCGGGACCAAGTTTTTCGTACAACGCCAACATGACTTCTGTATCAGAAGAACCTTTGAAGTTGATACCTTCTTCCTCAAGCTCAGCTCTTAAAGTCTGGAAATTGTATATCTCACCATTAAAAACCGTAACATATCGCCCTGAAGGGGAGTTCATAGGTTGACGACCGGACTCTGTCAGATCGATAATCGCGAGCCTTCTGTGACACAGTCCGACATTTGTGTCTGCGAAGACATCAGAATCATCAGGCCCTCGATGGGCAATTGTGTTGCCCATGATTTCAAGCAGTGCTTCAGGGTTGCTGTACGAATGATTGAACTGAGTAAAACCTGCGATGCCGCACATTGTGTAAATCCGTAGGTTGTTGCGAGTTTGAGGATCAGATTTTGAGTTTAAGTAGGTGAATCGACCAGCTCCCGGCTGCAAATATTAGCGGCTGATTGCCGATAATCTAATCACGAAGATGGACCTTAGATCTGCTACCAGGTAGCGATGGGAGACCTAGCTAGCATCAGCGACCGAAAAAATGCGGATCGGACATCCCGAGCCGATGAAAGGCTAAATCATAACTGTTGTAATCGAAATGACAACCAGCACAAACTCCAACCCGCGTCCCACAAATGCAATGACAGTGGATGTCGAAGACTACTTTCAAGTTTCTGCTTTTGATCCGTATGTCGACCGGTCTACCTGGGGAAATTACGAAAGCCGGGTCGAGAGCAATACCGATCGAATATTGAGCATGTTTGACGAGCATAATGTGAAAGGCACCTTTTTCACATTAGGCTGGGTGGCTGAAAAATATCCAGCAGTGGTGCGTCGAATCGTTGCGGGCGGGCATGAGCTGGCATCTCACGGGTGGGATCACATAATGGTCACCCGCTTATCCAGGGAAGAGTTTGCGCAGGATATAAAGCGTGCAAAGCAAACACTTGAAGATGTGACTGGTGCACAGGTGAGTGGTTACCGTGCGCCGAGCTACTCTTTCACAAAAAAGAATGACTGGGCCCACACTGTGCTCGCTGAGCAGGAATATCGTTACAGTTCAAGTGTTGCTCCGATTCAACATGATTTGTACGGAATACCAGATGCACCGCGGTTTGCGCACTCTCGGGCAGAAGGTGCGGTTGTGGAATTACCCATTACCACGACAAGAGTTTTAGGGCGAAATCTGCCTTGCGGTGGTGGTGGCTGGTTTCGACTTTATCCGTATCAAGTAAGTCGCTGGGCAATTAATCGAGTTCACAAGAACGATAGCGAACGCACTATTTTCTACTTTCATCCATGGGAGATTGATCCAAAACAACCACGAATTGATGGGCTGAGCGCACGTACCCGTTTTCGTCATTATCAGAATTTAGCTCGAATGGAGCACAAAATAGAGCGGCTGTTAAAGGATTTTGAATGGGGAACAATGACTGATGTGTTTGCAGAAGAGCTTGCTGTTAAAGCGGCTGCTTAGATAATTAATTGTAAAGTGTTCGATTTATTTAACATTTACGAAACTATGCGATTTAGTATGAGATGCTTGTCACACGGGTTAATACAACATACTGAATTTGCATCTGATGCTCTGCGCTTAGAGCGAAGGTTTAAGGTACCTTCAGCCGCTATACAGACGGAGCTAAACCCTAAGTGATACATTTTTGTAGCGTTGTGAGAATAGGTTCGAGGTACGTAAACTGTAATTTCCGTATAGTACGCCGTTTTCCAGCAGGCCAAGTTTATGTATCAGGAACATTACAGTTTAAAAGCGGAACCTTTTCCACTGTCCTCACGAGGCGAGGGTCTGTTTTTTCATGAATCATTTAAACGATGTATGTCTTACCTTTTGTATGCTTTTCACAGAGGTGAAGGAATGGTCTTGATCACTGGCTTGCCCGGGGGTGGTAAGACCACCTTAATTGAAGAGATCGTGACAGAGACGAGCGA
This sequence comes from uncultured Granulosicoccaceae bacterium, assembly GCA_938020525.1. Taxonomy (GTDB): domain Bacteria; phylum Pseudomonadota; class Gammaproteobacteria; order Granulosicoccales; family Granulosicoccaceae. The sequence goes on from CALIHW010000048.1 coordinate 59,342, forward strand.
TATCGAAATGCCGGTCACAGTGGTGGATTGTGCGAATTTGGCAGGTAGTGATCTACTTGAGCTCTATTTGGAAGGGCTTGGTGTGGTTGCGGCCCCTGATGTATCCAATGCACGTGCCGTTCGCGATACTTTAGCCAGCATCCGTCAGGCGAGGCGACCGGTATTGGTGCTTGATGACGCGCACTTGCTTTCGGAAGAAGATTTTAAGACAGTTTACATGTTGTGCAATCTTAAGCAGAAGGGTGTGCACCTTGTACAAGTTGTGTTGGCCGGCCATCCAAAACTGCGAGAAACACTGCTGTCACCCGGTAAAGAGCAGTTGCATCAGCGATTAGTTGCAACTTGCAACATTGATGCACTGGAGATGTCAGAGACACGAGAGTACATTCTGCATAAGTTGCGTGCAGTTGGTTGGACCGATAATCCAAGTGTTGCAGAAAGTGTCTATGGAGCGATTTACAGATCCAGTCTCGGTGTCCCGCGGTGGATCGACTTGATTTGCAGTCGCATGTTGTTGAATGCCATGGCTGGTGATAGAGAATTTATTTCCCTTGATGATATTTGTGAAGTAATCAGGGACCTTATTAACGAAGATTTGCTGCCGGATCAGGTTCGGTTGTCAACCCAGAAAAAAGTAGCTTGAGTGCCAACATGAAAACTTTGTTTACTTCTGTAATAGCATTGTTCGTCGCCGCCGGATGTACCTCCGGGCCATCGGGTGTCGCCCAGCCGAGTCAGACTCCGACAACTGTGGAGGCGGTAGCTGCAGCTCCAGGTAGCAATGGCGTACCGGCGGCCACAGCTCAGGAAGGTGGTTATCAGTACGTCATAGGCCCTGGGGACACACTTGATATTTTTGTGTGGGGTTACGAAGACCTGTCAGTACAGGTTCCTGTACGACCGGACGGTAGAATTACAACGCGCCTTATTGAAGATATGCAGGCGAGCGGTAAGACTCCGACTGAGCTTGCACGAGACATTGAAAAGAAATACGTCACCTATGTGAAGAATCCAACAGTGACTATCACGGTTGATCAGTTCGTTGGCGATCCGTCGCAACAGATTAAGGTGGTTGGCGGAGGCTCTGAGCCGAAGACTGTCCCTTATCGGAACAACATGACTGTGCTCGATGTCATGATCGAGGTTGGCGGGTTGAGCAAATTCTCCAGCGGTAACAAAGCCCGCTTGGTACGCACAGAGAATGGCCAGCAACGCTCTTATAGAGTCCGATTGCAAAGCCTGTTGAAAGGTGGCGATATCAAAGCAAACCGTCCGGTACAGCCGGGCGACATTATCATTATTCCTGAGTCGTGGTTCTAGGTTCAGCTGGAATAACGATTGGTAATCCTAATTATATAAAGGCTAGTAAAAGATAATGCATGAGTTATTTGACAAGTTAAGTGAGTTTGTCTGGGGTGTCACCAGATACCGATGGACTGCGTTGGCAATCGCCTGGACCCTGGCATTGCTGGGATGGTTAATGGTTGCCCAGGTTGATTCCCGCTATCCGGCTACAGCTCGGCTGTTCGTTGATACTAACCGTATTCTCGGGCCCTTGATTCGCGACATTTCCGTTCAGACTGACGTCAAGAAGCAGGTTGCCTTAATGAGTAAAACTCTATTGAGCCGCCCGAACCTTGAAGCATTGATAGAGAAGAACAACCTTGATGTCGGCATACTGCCTGGCGATACAACTGGCTATGAAGATCTTATAGAAACTCTTGGAGGCGAGATCGAGATCTATGATACCAACGGTACCAAGTCTCTCTACTCAGTAGAATATTCACACGAGCAGGCAGGCGTAGCGCTGGGTGTTGTTGAAACACTGGTTGATATTTTCGTCAATAGCTCGCTGGATGAAGAGCGCAAAGATAATCAAACTGCTATCACTTTTCTTGACAAGCAGATTGAGGATTATGAGCAGCGTTTGACTGCTGCAGAACAACGCCTCGCTGATTTCAAATTACAGAATGCAGGATCGTTACCCGGCGAAGAAGGCGGGTACTACCAGCGCATGGAAAACCTTGTGGTCCAGCAGAGAGCCTCTGAACTTGGATTTCAGGAAGCTAGAAACACGCGTAACTCACTGCGTGAACAGCTGGCACAGGTTGAGCGTAATGTGCTGAGTTCAGCGAGTTCTGTATCACCGGAAGATGCTCGCATAGAGGAATTGCAAAACCAGCTTGATGAGCTGCTTGTCAGATTTACTGATCGCCATCCGCAGGTGTCCATACTACGACAGTCTATTGCTGACCTCGAAGCTTCGAAGTTAAGAAACACTGGTAACTTCGGCAATCGAAATGCACTACTGCAAGGAGATAAGGTTTATCAGGAAGTGAGCACACTGCTGGCTAACGCAGAGGCAGAAGTTGCAAAGTTCCAGGCGAGAACTGCTAACTATGATTCTCGTGTGAGCTCGCTAAAGAGCACCGCTGACAGTTTTCCTTTGGTGGAAGCTGAACTGGTGCAACTTGATCGTGACTACAACACGGTACGTCAGCAGCATGCAACTCTTCTGAATAAGAGAGAACAGGCCGCATTGACAGGTAACGTTGAGCGAGACTCTAACGACGTAAAGATCCGATTGATCGATCCGCCGTTTGTACCGTCACGACCTACTGATCCAGACAAGTTGTTGCTAAACGCGCTTGTATTGGTCGGAAGTATTGCAGTCGGTGTTGCTGTGAGTTTCTTCCTCTCGCTGTTACACCCGGTTTTCTATAATCGTCGCGCGTTAGAGCACTACACACGAATTCCTGTACTGGGTGGTGTGAGTATGTCTCAACAAGCTTCGGGTCGGTTCGATAACACGGTATCCAATTTAAACTTCGGTATATTGGCTTTACTGTTACCAGTTGTTTTTGGTGGATTGTTGTACATGCAAGTGAAAAATACTCAGGTATACGAGAGTCTTAAAATCGACGCATTCAGCGGAACTAAACAAGTTTCTATGCTGGACCAGTAACCGAACAACTAATTTTAAAGTAAGGACAGTAGTAATGGGTGCAATTGAAAAGGCTATTGCGAGATTTAATGTTGCGAGTAATCCTGATGCAATCCAGGATGCGCAAGTTGAAGAAGCTGCTCGAATTCCGCCAATTCCCGGCGTACCGCCAAAGACGCCAGTCATGACTGACAACCCGTCGGTGCAGTTGGTGAAGAGCGGTAGTTTTCGATCGAATGCGGCTAACTCGAACAAGACGTTCACGCTGCCGTATAAAGCAATGGAAAAGGAAGGATTGTTGTCGTTGTCAGCTCCGAGAAACCAGATGTCGGAAGAATACCGGGCTATCAAGCGTCCGATACTGGCAGCGATCGATTCGCAGGATCCGACAACCGATATTGATGGGGTTAACCGTAATGTGATTATGGTGACCAGCTGCATCTCCGGAGAAGGGAAAACTTTCTCCGCGATCAACCTGGCTTTGAGTATTGCTATGGAAAAAGATCGCGAAGTGTTGCTTGTTGATGGTGATATCACCAATCCCAGTTGTGGTAAGCGACTTGGTTTCGACAAAGAAAGCACAGGTTTGACTGAGCTTCTGCAAAACAAGGATCGTGATCCGGAAGAGTTGATCTGGCAGTCAGACCTGCCAAACTTTCGTTTCCTGCCGGCGGGCATTTCCCATAACCACGTGACTGAACTGCTGTCGAGTAGAAATATGTCTGACCTGGTTGATGGTTTGTCGCGCAACTTTCCGGAGCGAGTGATTATTATTGACTCGGCACCATTGCTTCTAACTAGTGAGGCGAGCATTGTCGCTGATTTGACTGGTCAGATTGTTTTTGTTGTCAGTGCTGAATCGACTACCAGAGGTATGGTGTCAGACGCTTTGAGAATCGTTAATGATCACTCCAGAGTCGGATTCCTGCTCAACAAGACTCGCAAGGCTCAGAACAATATCTATGGCTACGGTTACGGCTATGGTTTCTCAAATACCGGTTAATACCGGCAATATTAGTCACATAGATAACGAATAGTGAGCAGTCGCCACGCGATTTTGCGTGGCTTCTTGTGTCATAATTCTGTGGTTTAACTGAGCAGGTTCCTAAGAGTGCTTGCTTTACTGACTTACCTCACTGCCAGCCTCGTGCGGTGTTGGTTGTGGCCTTGTTACGGGCAGCAACAAAAGACGGATTTGTCCAATGTATAGAAATACTATCCCAGCAGCACTGCTTTTTTCACTACTCGGCTTTGGCACAGAACCGGTGTATGCGAATTGGGAAGTGTACAAATTTCTCGATGTGGGAGTGACCGCAACAGACAATCTGCAACAGTTCTTAGGTGAAGAGCTGGTCTATAGTGTCAGGCCCTCTGTCGAGTTGTCCTTTAGGGGTAATCGATTTAACACCGATATTCTCGCTAGCGTAGAAGCGTATCGTTTCGAAGAGCGGGGTGACAGCATCGTTGATCCGCGAATTTCTTTGAATACCACGGGTACGTTAGTTGATAACCTCTTGTATCTGGATTCCACTCTGGATGTCGGTAAAGTTCTTCCTGGTGACGATTTTTTTGACCTTAACGAAGATGCTGATACTCAGGGGCGCTTAAAATTCAACCCGTTTTTTGCTCGTCGAATAGGCCGGTTTGCTGATGTTTATCTAGGTTATGGCCATCAGTCTCTCGACAATGAGTTTGATGGAAGTATTGATTTTCAGTTGGATTCCCTTGGCTTTTCTCTTAACCGCGGCCCCCAGTTTGGTGGTTTTATCTGGGGTGTTGGTGGCAACTTCGAGAGATCGCGTATTGCAGACGAAGATCTGGAGCAATCCTTCAACAGTAGATCTGTGTTCGCTTCTGTCGGTTCTACACTGGGCCAGACTGTGTTTTTCGAGGTCATTGCCGGTCAGGAAGTTAATGATATAACTGAAGTCAGTCTTGACGACGACCCGGCAGCTTTCTATGCCGCGCGTTTGCACTACACGCCGAGTGAGCGCACAAATTTGGTCGTGGGTTTCAGCGATCGCTTTTTTGCTGAAGGCCCCACGCTTTCATTTGATCACCGCGTTCGAAATTCGACAATTTCCGCAAGCTGGACACGCGATGTTAGTAATGCGGAAATCAACCTTAGTCCTGTGACGACGTTTACAGAAGATACAATTTCTGTCGTGCCGACTACCAATATAGATTTGCTCGGTGGCGATGGCAGTACACGGCGTCTGTTCGTCATTGAGCAGTTTAGTTTCGGCTATAAGCTGGCAGGCCGTCGCTCGGATTTGGTTGTTGACGCCATTTTTGCGGATCAGCAGGAGATTGGTGGCGATCTGGATCGAACAGAGTTGATTGGCCGGATCGCGTTTGATCGGCATTTAAGTCCGCTGACGACTCTACGTTTGCAGTATGAGCATTTGGTTGAAGAGGACGTTGATGAAGATACTCGCAACGAAAACCGAATCGGTCTGCGTCTGATCTATAACTTCGATCGCAAAGAGCGCGTGTCTGTTATAGAAGAAGGTGGCGGCTCTTAGTAAAACTCTGTAAAACTGTTTGGCTTGAATTAAATGCCTTTGTAGGGAAAAAACAAGAAAAATAAAGGAGTTACTCCTATATTTATGCTTCATTTCGCGCATATACAGAAACCTGCTTCTCAATGTTGGTTCCAGTGCTCTTTATGTGTGTTAAGTATTGTTTTATGCTTCCGCTCCGCTAACCGTTTCACTGATTGAGATCACTCAGTACCTTAGACTTACGGGATAGCAAACGAACAGAGAACTAATGGAAGCAGATACTGTAAATGTTGCGGGAAATATAACTCGCAGTCTTGCTGGCTCAAGGCCAGCGAGGAAAAGATCGCTTGCCGGAATACGTCCGTGGACGTGGTTCATTATCGATTATGCGATCGCCTATGCGAGCGCCACGCTTGCGTTCACACTGACTCCCTATGGGTTAACAGAGGTTGCTCAGGAACACGTCGGCCAGCTGGGTTTTTCGTTTGGTGCAGCATTGATGGTTGCATTGATAGCTCATGTCGCCGGACTACATGAATTAAATCAACGAAAGAGATCGTTCGGGTTGCTAGCACGATGCTTGTTCGTTTCGTTTATTGCGGTAGTTTTAATTAACGCTGAACTGCTGTTTGTGCACTATCTCACCGTAGGTCGTTTAATTACTATCTTTACCATGCTTGGTTGTACTGCTGGTCTGTTTACCATCAGAGCGGTATTGTTTAGTGTGGCCGAGCGCAACACGTATGTTGCAGCGTTGGTAGGCTCGGCCGATTACATTAAGCACGGTTTGAGTTTTCTGGGATCTGACCAACCTGGTGCTGTGGAAATTATCTCTCTCGATCTTGGTGAGCACCCTGATACGGATCTTAGAGAGTGGGCAATGGCAAACGGTGTTGATCAGGTGGTTGTTGACACAGATGATCCACTTTCGCCAACGCAAAATGATTTGTTGAAACTAGTTGATGGCCGATTGATTGTTTCTCGTTTCACAAGCTTTGTTGAAAATCTCTATGAAAAGGTTCCAACGCAAAACATAACCGCACAATGGGTTATAGATACCCAGGCGGAGCATGAAAGTCTTTACCAGAGTACGATGAAAAGAGTTTTTGATGTGGTTATTGCGTCAATTGCGCTGGTATTGTCTTTACCTTTTGTACTTATTGCTGCAATTGCAATCAAGCTTGAGAGTCCTGGTCCGGTTATTTTTAAGCAGCAGCGAGTGGGGCAGTACGGTCAAAGATTTACCATGTTCAAGCTTCGTAGCATGCGCAGTGATGCTGAAAAAGATGGTGCTCAATATGCCCAGGAAGGTGATGCTCGTGTTACTCGTGTGGGCCAGTTTTTACGCGGAAGTCGAATTGACGAAGCACCGCAACTGATCAATGTGCTTGCCGGCCATATGTCACTGGTGGGTCCAAGACCTGAGCGACCGGAATTTACCGACAAGCTCGAGACAAACATCAGGTTTTTCGTTCACCGATTGATGGTCAAGCCGGGAATTACCGGGTGGGCACAGATCAACGCAGATTACGCAGTGAGCGAAGAAGATTCCGTTAACAAGCTGTCTTATGACCTCTACTACGTGAAGATGCTGTCGTTTGCGATGGATGTGCGTATCCTGCTACGAACCATTTCACGATTCTCTGCTGGAGCGCGATAGCGCTCCGATTTACCCGTACGCTGATACGGGGGGCGTGTAAATCAGCCACTTCACAGTTTCGGCTGGATTTAGGAACAATGTGCCCCACCGTCTGTCCTAGAGCCTGATATCTCACAAATGGCTATACAAATGCGTGAATTAACAAGACTGTTTGCCGTCCTATTAGTGGCGTCGCTGGTACTGACGACCGCCAACTCGGCTACGGAATCGGAAAACACCTCACAAACCAACGCTCCGATTAGCGACCAGAGCAGCAGTAGTAGCGCCTCGGCAATTTTTGCTGGTGGCTGCTTCTGGTGTGTAGAGTCTGATTTTGATCAAGTTCCAGGTGTTCTGGAGACCTTGTCAGGTTACTCGGGCGGTGATACTCAGCAGCCCAACTACAAAAATCATCATCAGGGGCGCCATCGTGAAGTGGTGCGCATAACTTACGATCCTGAACAGGTCAGTTTTGAGGAGCTTTTGCACGTATTCTGGCGAAGCGTTGACCCAACCGACGCGGGCGGGCAGTTTTGCGACCGAGGGCACAGCTACACCACGGCCATCTATTCTACGGATGAAGAGCAACACCGTCTGGCACTGGATTCGCTGAAGGAGCTCCGAGAGGATGGCGCGCTAAAGGATTCGATAGTTACGGAAATCGAACCCGCTAGTGAATTCTGGCCAGCAGAGGATTACCACCAGGACTATTACCAGAAAAATCCGCTTCGCTATAAGTACTATCGCGCGGCGTGCGGTCGTGATAGCCGAGTTAAAAAAGTCTGGGGCAGTGATGCCTATTCCGGAATTAAAAAGAGCTAGCGTGGCGGCATCTGTGCCGCCTGCTCAAAGCTCCGATTTAATCAGCACGATGACTTCTTCAAGGTCATCAGCAAGCGCCCTGCAATCAAACCATAAAGAATTTTGGCTAACCCGGCCAATTACCGGTAAAGACATTGACCTGAACTTACCGGCGAGTTGATTTGCGGAATTTTCTGAGTTGCCTACAATAACTACGGCATAACTTTCCAGTGTTTTGGTTGGTAGTGCACCACTACCAATCTGACTTTGGCACGGCAGAACATGCACCTTGAGTTGTGGAATGCTTTCCTGTGTTATGCGCTGCAATTGCTCTGCGATATGTTTTATTTCATCCCGGCTACGGGATAAAATTTTGAACGACGGAATAGTCTCTGCCAGAGCACCGGGCTTTGCATAAAGCTTGAGTACTTCTTCTAAAGCCGCTAGCGTAACTTTATCGAGCCGCATAGCGCGCTTCATCGGGTTTTTCTCAATCATACGGATGAGATCAGTTCGTCCGGCGATGATTCCACACTGCGGACCGCCGAGTAATTTATCACCGCTAAACGTGATTATGTCTGCGCCATCTGCAAGTGCTTCACGGGCAGTTCGTTCGTATGGTAATCCCCAGACGCTCAGATCAGTTAGCGTGCCGCTGCCGAGATCATCAATAAGCGGAATATTGTGTTCATGGGCCAGATTGGCGAGTTCGGAAGCGTCGATACTCTTGGTGAATCCATTGATTTCATAGTTGCTAGTGTGCACCTTCATTAGTGCCGCGGTCCTTTTGCCTATGCCATCTTCATAATCTTTCAAATGCGTGCGATTTGTGGTGCCGACTTCGCGTAGCTTGCAATCTGCTTTCTTCATGATCGCTGGCACCCGGAACGATCCACCAATTTCAATCAGTTCACCGCGTGAAACCACAACATTTTTTTTGCGAGCGATACTGTTTAGTGTGAGAAGAACGGCTGCTGCATTGTTATTGACTGTTGTCGCAGCCTGTGCCCCTGTGAGACTGCAAATCCATTGTTCAACATGGTCATCCCGTCTACCACGTTTTCCTGAGGCGAGATCAAACTCAAGGTTACTAGCGCCACGACTGACTTCGACCATAGCCTTTATAGCTGTTTCAGGGTAGGGAGCGCGCCCGAGGTTGGTGTGCAGTACTGTGCCTGTGAGATTGATTACGCGTTTCAGTGAAGAAGAAAATTTCTCCTCTAGCAGACTTGCAACTTCAGTGTGCAGGAGATTAATCACCGTGGCATCGCTTATATCTTTTGTTGACCCAGGGTTTTTAGTTGACCCCGGGGTTTTAGATGACCCACGGTTTTTAGTTGACACATGCTGGGAGTGTTCACTCTGTTTCTCGACGAGGCGAACTCTCAGGTTATCGAGATAAGCCCGGACTTCAGCAGTCACGGCATCTCGGCCATAGCACTCACTCAGCTCGATAAAAAGGCCACTTTGTAGTATTCGGTCTACAGACGGAAGCTGTTTCGGGTGCGACAAACTATCCATGGTGCGTCACAGTAGCGGTAACCAAAGTAGCGTTAGTAAGTGTAGTGTTGTTTTCTTTCAGCCTGGTTTGCATGTTGTTATCTGATTGAGTGAATTGCCGGTCTATTTTTTAGCCTGACTAATTTGATTCTGCGATCGTGTTAGTCCCGCCATAAGTGTGGCACGATAAACTTAATTCCGAGGTCCCGGATTTTAGCATCGTCTGACTTCATGAAGCGATGTCGCAGCTCTCGCATACGAGAGCCCAGCAGAGTTTTTTTCCACAGCCAATTGTGGATCTGCAGGCTGGATGGATTACCTGGACCTGCCAGTGCGGACTCAATGTAGTAGGCCTTGAGATCGTCTATTGCAAGCCTGAACATAAGTCTGCCCGATATATCTGATCTAATCACTATGAACTCGTCCTTTCTATAGATGTCATCAACCAGGGTGGCGAGCTCGTTGATAGATACTTTAGCAATGCCGACAGTTGTTCTGCTCTTGTCAACGCATTCACGTTGATAGTATGGCTTGAGCGCTGTGCATTCATCGAGAATTGATTGATGCTCTTCTATGTCAGGAGCTTGCCACTGTGTATCTTCGATAAAGCGGGGATCGTCAGAATCGAAATCTACAAGAGTTGGCTTGTTGGTGGTTTCCACCAGTCGCAGCGCTTGTTCCAATACCTCACGTTGCATTTGTGGATCTGATGGTGGTCCAAGCGGACGACCGAGCTCAAACGGTACCCACAATGCTCGTGGAGGACGAATTTTTTCAAGGTGGGACTTAACCAACCCTATTACAACGGTGCTTATTCCTGCTTGTTCCAGCCAATGTGCAATTGCGCTCACGGCGCGAGTGCAGTTTGGTCAAACAGGAAGCAGACACACAGTGTTTATGTTTGCGTCAATTAATTCACTGGCGAGTCGTTCAACATTTTCTTGTAGTTTGTCCGGTGCTGTTGCGCCCATGAAGGCATAGTGCTTGGCCGCTGTTCTTTCGATGACTTCCTGCTCTGCCATCTCTTTTAGTATTGCTCTCGGGAACACGACATTAATATCTTCGGCGAAAGCCGTGCGGTCAAAGTTGACCGATATATGATTCATCAAAATATCCCGCTCTGGCCAGGAGTTTTCAAAGACACGGTAGTCAGAACTGCTGCCAGAGACATTATCGTCTTTGCGTTTCATTAAACCTGCAGACGATACAAGAGCCACCCGGCACTGATTAAGAGGTCTTGGGGGTACGAAGGCGGTGTCAGCAATAGTGGGACAATCCAGCGATTCCAGAACCTCCCGCTGCGCCGGTGCCATTTGGTCGAGTCTAGCCATGCCGTTCTCCGTGATTGCAGAAATTTTTTGTGTCAGCCAATATACCGTTACTATAGCAGTCAGTATCCATAGATTTATAAGTGACATTTTCACGCCACCTTACCTTAAGGGTAATTGTTGGCGTGCACAAATTGCCGAGAGCCAAACTCGTGATAATAATCCAATGATCATTGCTACAGCCGGACATGTTGATCACGGAAAAACGTCTCTGGTAAAAACGCTAACCGGGACGGACACTGACCGCCACCCAGAGGAGAAGAAGCGCGGACTGACAATTGATATCGGCTTTGCCTATATGCGAGCCAGATCGGGACAGAACATAGCGCTTATCGACGTGCCCGGTCATGAGAAGTTTGTCCGCAATATGATCGCAGGGGTAGGTCTCGTGGATATCGCTTTGCTGATTGTAGCGGCAGATGATGGTCCCATGCCGCAGACAATAGAGCACATCGCGATACTGCAGCTTATGGGTGTCAAGCTTGTCGTGCCGGTTATCAGTAAAACAGACCTTGTTGAGAAGGAGCGACAAGCGCAGGTTGTTGAAGAATTATCCGCTCTTTTGCAAGCCGCCGAGTTGCCAACAGTCGACTACTTTCAGATGTCTGTTTTGGATAAAGAAGCGGTAATGGCGCTGAAAGAAAAACTAATGGATCTGGTGGAATCCCTGCCAGAACGAAAAGTGCGTGGGCACTTCCGTATGCCTGTCGATCGGTGTTTTACCCTGGATGGCAGTGGCACCGTGGTAACCGGGAGTGTCTCTTCCGGCAAGCTGGAACAAAATCAAACTTTAACGTTGATTGGAGAAGGTTCTTCCGAGCGCGGTTCGGCAAGAGCCAGAGGTATACATACTCAAAACACAGAATCTGTAGAGGCGGTAGCGGGCCAAAGGTGTGCGGTAAACTTAAGTGGCAGTCTGACTCGTAATGAGCTGCGGCGCGGTTGCTGGATGGTGACAAACCCATCTGCTGTTACCACGACAATTCTAGACGTAACTCTCGAGGTGGCTTTCAGTTCGGAAGTATTCCGCTCCGAAGCGTATAAGCCAAACCCGGGGGGTCAGAAAGTTCGTCACTGGACTCCTGCACATCTGCACGTGGGCACTGCAGATATTCCGTGCCGAATTGCGTTGCTTGACTGCAGTGTTTTACGCCAGGGAGAAAAGGCTTTGGCCAGACTGATTTGTGAAAGGCCGTTAACGGCAGCACATGGTGACCGGTTTGTTCTACGGGATCAGTCAGCGTGGTCAACTATTGCTGGTGGTACGGTGTTGGATGTGTTGCCACCGAGACGAGGCCGCAGTAAACCTGCAAGACTCCAACAGCTAGCTGCTCTGAATGCAAGTTCATCAGAGCAGGCATTGAATAACTTACTTGCGATTAATCCTTACGGAATAAATCTGGATCAGTTTGCATTGAGATTTAATTTGCTTGATTCCGAAAAGGATAGTCTTTGCAGGAACAATGACCTTCTGATTTTATCTACAGTCATGGGTGATTGGTGCTACAGCAAAAGCCAAAGCGCGGAAATCGAAAACAAGGTCTTAACTACATTGCTTGATCAACATGCAGAAAATCCTGATCAACTTGGTGTTGGAGTGGAGGTTGTGCACCGTGCAATTGGTCGGCAGCTGAGCAATGAAATGCTCGAGCATCACTTAAAAGCGCTGGTTAAAAAGAAGCAGGTCGTCAGAGTCGCCTCGATATTTCGTCATGCGGAACATCAAGTGGCCATGAGTCAATCCGATGAGGAGGCTTGGAGCAAGATAAAGCGTGGTCTAATTGATGCGCAACTAACACCACTCAGAGTCACAGAGTTGGCAGATGTTCTGGAACGTGATGCAGAAGAGACTCGTCGTTTTATGAACCACTGTGTGGCGCATGGCAAAGTATTCAAAGTGACTGAGAATCGATACTTTCTACCAGATACACTGCATGAGCTGGCAGCAATAGCGGGCAATTTGAGTGAAGTAGATAAACTTACTGTGGCGGAGTTTCGTAACGAATCAGGAATTGGCAGAAATCTGGTTGTCGAGTTGCTGGAGTATTTTGATCGCTGCCGTTTTACTCAACGGGTCGGTGATAAGCGCGTCGTGTTGAAGCCAGCCTCACAAGCATTTTAACCGCTACTTATACAGTTCGGTCTATTTCCCGCGTCTTTTTTTGTCTTTACCGTGCTGCATCGAAAGTAACAATCTGCCGGCGAATTGCATCAAGTCTTTTTCACCGTGAACATACCGCCCGTCGATGTGTACAAGAAACTCGCCACTGGTTGCCGTAACCACCTCGACCGGATATTCCGCATCGACAAGTCCATTTCTTATATAAGTGCTCGCGGTATGCATTTCGATCTTCTGTAGACCGACAAATTTATTATCAATCTCTGCACTATGGTGATTTTCACGCCAATCATTAATATCCACCAGATCACCGTTAAGTTGGTTGTAGGTGCTCAGCGTGCTTTCAAATATAAGAGCGGCTGTTTTTCTTGCAGTAATATCAGAGTCTGTTTGCAATGCGATTACAGCCACCGGAATAGGGGTGTCGCTTGCGTGTTCGTAGTACTCGTGTTTTGTTGCTGCGAGTATTTTAGATGTATAGAAGTTTACGACGGGTTGCCGCGCAGTCGGATCACCAGCAAATGCAGCTGCTGCCAGCACATTGCGTTTCAAGCTTCCAGTACTGTGCTTTTTCCAGGGTTTTTCGGCGTTTTCTATGGCAGTAGATAGAGCATCATTGCGCGCTTCCCGGGCTTTGTTAGGAAATGAATCTGGATCTATAATCTGTATGGAGTCCCGCGGTGGCTTCTTGAATGCAAGATTCAACATTGCATCGCTATCTTCGCGTTTTTGTAGTTGATCAATAAAACGCTCGCCTTCTTTGTAGACGAACTCCAGATTTTTAAAACTGCGGCTCTGTACATACTTGAGGGCTGGATCATCCGGACTACCTGCATCAAACATATATTTATTCAGTTCATCAAACGCAAAGTTGCACCCGTGCTCCTCACAGATTCTACGTGTCTGCCATTGTGCATGGCCTTCGATCACCGCGGACTTGGCAAAGACCTCCTGATAAGAGAGAGACTTTTGTCTGAATGCATTGTATTTTTCATCGTCGGCAGCGTGTACCAGCTCGTGAATCAGAAGCGCTTTTATGGCTTGCTTTGGTGTTGCATTCTGACGGTGCAGATATTTTTCCAGATTTTGATCGTGTAGCAGAATTCGCTTTACAGTCGGCGCATATATCGCCAGTACGGATTCTGTTTGGACGGTCAAAATATTGTCGACCAAGTTTTCTGCAAATCGAGGGTTATCGAGGTCGTGCTCCAAGGCATCCAGCAAGCTTGATTTTGCATGAACCGCGATACCACGGGCGTCTGTTATTTCCATCTCGACGTGTGACAGATCGGTGTTCAGTGCCTGGCCTACCTGGTTACGTGCTTCGGTAAACCATGATTGAACGGGAAGCTCCGGGTATGCAGATAGAGTCGTAGCAACAGATTTCGAATCATGATGTATCTGCTTGCTTGCGCAACCGGTGAGAAGCGTGCCTGCGATGATGACTGAAGCAACAGTCTTTATTGTGATTGTTATTGGCCGTCGTAGCATGGAGATCTTGTAGTACCGGTTACGGGTTCTGATTTCGCTTCTAAGCCGATATGGCCTAGCGCGCGATTTATCTGCGTCTACCAGTTGTATCGAACCATGCAAATTTTGCTTGATGCTCCTAGTGCGGATTGTTGAACCGAATATTCTGTGGGTCGCAATAAGTGACTCAATACACTTTATATATAGTGAATATTCCAATGACTGCTGGAAAAGTCAGAGATTTCACTGCACCCGTAATAGGTAACAGAGACTCTTCAGATAATTGCAGGAGTCATAATATTGACAACACCGGTTATTGTTGGCCTGTCGTGTTGCTAACTTTTCTTTTGCCTGTTGAACTGGCTTCGTATGCCGGTCATATATAAACGTAACAACAGTAGTATCAGAATCGAGCTGTGAAGTATGCCGCCGCCGCTGCTTTTGGTTTGCGTCTCTGGGGTGCTGTTTGTCTCAGCAGGGTTATCTGTATCAGTCGAGTTGACTGTCTCGGCTGGCTGGTTAGTCACAGGCACTATATTTTGCAGTGTCTTTGTATTGATAACGGTCACGATCTGCGCTTCATTATTGGTAACAATGTTTTCGGTTTGTGCTGAAGTGGTTGTGGCAAATAGTTGAGAGTAACTGTCCACTTTTATCGCAGTGGCTGTGAACTGAACTGTAGCGGACTTTGAAGGTGGTAATTCCTGAAGATCGCATTGGACTATTTCTGTGGTATCCGTACAAATATCACTTGCCACGAACTGAAGTGAGTCTGGCAATGAGATGCCTACTCCCGGGGATGTGGCGATATTGGTCTTGTGAAGGTTGGTTACATCAAGTGTGTAGGTTAGCGTGTCTCCAACCTCAAGCTGCTCTTTGTCTGCAGAGATTGTGAGTTGTAGGTCAACGGTACTATCAACTGCTGGTGCTTCGTTTTCAACTAATGTCGTGATGCTGCTTGAATTGTTGTTGGCGACGTTGTCTTCCTGATCAGCAGAGATAACGACACTGACTAATTTTTCACCAACAGTTGTGGCTGTTGCTGTTACGGTAAAGGTTGTTGATCCATTAGTCGCGATTTCAGACAACGCACAAAACAGAGTGCCAGCGTCAGTTTCCGTGCAAGCAGTGCTTGCGGGCTTTTCAAGCCCAGTAGGAAGAGTAACTTGTACAAGCGGGTTGGTGGCAACAAAATGCTCTGAAAGATTTTCAACTACAACGGTATAAACCACCTCATCTCCAAGAGTCACAGCACTTGAAGTCGTGTTGAGTGTCACGTTGAGATCGACAGGTTCAATCTGGCCTGGTGGATCTATATTAATCGCGACTGCTTCAAGAGTAAGTGTGGTCCAGCGCCCACGTGCAAAAGCATATCCATCACCCTCCGGAATAGTATCGTTTGAGACAGCGATTGACTCGACACCGAGTAGTGCGCCTGTAGGGATACTTATATTCTCAAAAGTGTGTTGTTGTTCACCATAGTCTTTATCCGCAGGTGCGTTTACAGCACTTCCGACCACCGCACCATCTACCAGAAAGCGAAACTCGCCATCGCCATCAATTTCACCTAGTGCAGTAATGGTGACATTATAAACGCCAGGGCTGCCCTCGAATGTAAGCGTTGCTCTTGCGAATTTTCCCCGAAACGCCTCGACCCCGGCGTTGATTGCCAAAGCATTAACGCCATTGTGGCGATAGTACGGTACTTCACCGGCATCGATATCGGTAAAATCGTTAACGGCTTCATAAGTGAAGGTTGCCGCCCACAGTGGAGTGAGGCCGGTGAGTGCGATTGCGATGGTGAAGAGTTTCACGCCAAGTTTCATAATGTCCCCGGAGCAGAAAAAGACGGACTATTGGATAGGTAGGCGTCAAAAACGCGGTAAACTTGACTGTCAGCACTGCTGCACCTTGAATTTCGAACACAAAAACTTATAGCGGATCTTGCTTGCGGATCCTGCGAAAGATGTCAGGACAAATATGACCGAACAGAAGGCACGTGATGTATTGCTCGCCAAGAACATCCTGCAGCAACGATTTGGCGATAAATTGTTAACTGGTGAATCCGTTCGCGAGCAGCATGGCCACACCACAACCTACATTCCAAATCAGCCACCCGATGCGGTTGTGTTCGCACAATCGGCGGAAGATGTTAAGTGGGTTGTAGAAGTGTGTGCTGAGCACAGGTGTCCGGTTATCGCGTTTGGTGCGGGTTCTTCTTTGGAAGGTCAGTTGAATGCACCTGAAGGTGGTATCTGTATCGATCTGTCTGCGCTAAATCAGATCATCAGTGTTGATGAAGATGATTTGACCGTGACTGTGCAGCCAGGTGTAACCAGAGTTGCACTGAACGAGCACCTGCGTGATACCGGATTGTTTTTTCCAATTGATCCAGGTGCTGATGCGAGTATTGGTGGTATGGCTTCCACTCGGGCTTCAGGCACCAATGCAGTTCGTTACGGCACCATGAAAGACAATGTGCTTAGTTTGAAAGCTGTCATGGCTGATGGCAGAGAAATAACTACTGCAAGCCGTGCCAGAAAAACTTCTGCAGGTTATGATCTTACGCGGCTTATGGTGGGTGCAGAAGGTACTCTCGGAGTTATTACTGAACTTACATTAAAACTGCATGGCCTTCCTGAATCCATAGTGGGTGGCGTTTGTAATTTCCCGGACATCAATTCGGTATGTCGCGCTACTATTCAAACCATTCAATACGGATTACCGATAGCGCGAATAGAAATGCTCGATGCGGTACAGGTCAGTGCGTGTAATGCTTACTCAAAGCTTAACCTGGCAGAGAAACCAACGATGTTTGTTGAATTTCACGGCACTGAGGCATCGACTAAAGAACAGTCTGAAACCTTTGCTGAAATCATTCAGGAGTTTGGTGGTTCTGATTTTCAGTGGACTGCTAACAATGAAGAGCGCAGCAAACTATGGCAGGCACGACATGACGCTTACTGGGCATCTAAAGCGTTGCGTCCGGGAACTGATGCGATCGTCACTGATGCGTGTGTACCTATATCGCGTCTTGCGGATTGTGTTGAAGAGACAGTCGCTGATATCAAGCGCCACAACTTACTGGCACCGATTGTCGGGCACGTTGGTGACGGTAATTTTCACACAGCGGTTATTGTTGATATGGACTCACCCGAAGACATCGAGACCGCGAAAAAATTTGCAGAAAGGCTGAGCCAGCGTGCGATAGAAATGGGTGGCACCTGTACCGGTGAACATGGAATCGGGCAAGGTAAAAAGTCTTATCTGCGACAGGAACTGGGGGATGCTGTCGATTTCATGCAAATGATTAAACAGTCGCTCGACCCTCAGAATATTATGAATCCGGAAAAAATATTCTGACCGATTAGTCTATATTCTGCAGGTAGCGATACGGTGTACGGTGGTTACCGTACCCTAATTACCTTCAACACAGACAACGGTCCATGTGTAGAAAGGGTTGAATTGTGAACCCGGTCTGCTGTCACACTCGCGGTTACTGGGTTTCCGGGCATCTGGACCACGCGAATTCTGGCCGTGTCGCTATCAAGGGTGGTGCGATTTAGGCATGCTGCATCCATCCTAGCGCATAGATTGAACTATGCACGTCAGCAACCGAGGGAAAATAATGAGCCTTGATACCCCGCAAATTGATCTGGATGAAGTCGTCGATAATGATCAGGCGCACGTCTGGCATCATCTGACTCAGCACAAGCCCTATGAGACCGCCAAACCGCCAGTGATGATTAGTGGTTCCGGTATTCACGTCAAGAACGCCGAAGGCAAGGAATTTATAGACGCAGTATCCGGTGGCGTCTGGACAGTGAACGTCGGCTATGGACGCGAGCGTATTGCCAATGCTGTTCGCGATCAGTTGGTGCAAATGTGCTACTTTGCAGGATCGGCAGGTAACGTACCTGCGGCAATGTGTGCTGCAAAACTGATTGAGAAGATGCCGGGCATGAGCCGTGTTTATTATTCGAACTCCGGCTCAGAGGCTAACGAAAAAGTTTATAAGATGGTGCGTCAGCTTGCCGCGATAGAAAACAACGGCGTCAAGCACAAAATTATTTATCGTGACCGTGACTATCACGGTACTACGATTGGCGCGTTGAGTTCATGTGGACAGTCGCAACGCAAAGATCAGTATGGGCCCTTCGCACCTGGTTTTGTAATGATGCCCGACTGTCTTGAATACCGAAGCGCATATGGTGATGTTGATGACTATGGCGAGAGAGCCGCTCGAGAATTAGAGAAAGTTATTCTTGCAGAAGGTCCTGAGACAGTGGGCGCAGTTGTACTTGAGCCGATCACTGCAGGTGGCGGTGTTATTCCTCCGCCGGCAGGTTATTGGGAGACAATTCAGGAGATCTGTAAAAAGTACAATGTACTGTTACATATCGATGAAGTCGTGTGTGGTCTCGGTAGAACGGGTAAGTGGTTTGGTTATCAGCACTATGGTGTTAAGCCGGACTTTGTCACTATGGCAAAAGGCCTTGCCAGTGGATATGCCGCAATTTCTTGCACAGTAACCACAGAAGAAGTTTTTGATCGATTCAAAGCGAACGCGGATGATCCAATGAGCTACTTCCGTGATATCAGTACTTTTGGAGGGTGTGCGTCAGGTCCTGCGGCAGCGCTTGAGAATATTCGCATCATAGAAGATGAGAATCTGGTAGAGAACGCCGCTGAAATGGGTGAGTATCTGATGGGTCGCTTAAATGGCCTTAAAGATAAGTACGATATCATTGGCGATGTACGAGGTGTTGGTCTGTTTGTTGGTGTTGAGTTGGTTGAAGACCGTGTCACCAAAGTGCCAGTGGATGAGTCTATACCAACAGCAATCGCTGCAGACTGTATGGCGAATGGCGTGATCATTGGGCGCACTAACCGTAGCTTTGAATCTTTCAACAATACCTTGTGCCTTAGTCCTGCGTTAATCTGCACACGAGAGCATCTGGATACGATTGTTGATGCGATAGATGCCGCAATAGGCAGAGTGATAGCTGCTTAAAGCACAAGTCACTGAATTGAAAAAAGGCGCTTAAGCTAATGCTGAGCGCCTTTTTTTATACGTGATGAAAAATACGTTTTATTCTTTAAAACTCAGTAACCTCTAGCCCGGTTTATTCGTGAAATGGCGAGCATAGCGCGCAGAGCATTGGTTTCAAAGGGTATTTTCTTCTCGCGTTCCATGTTTTCATTTACTTAACTTACTGATATTTGCAAGAGAAAAAATTCGCTGTGGAATCAAGGATCAAGCGGGACGTAATTTTCATGAATAAACCGGGCTAGGAGTCTGTGCAGTAGAAATCTGCGTAGCGAGAACGTGCCATGGCGAGGACGTTTTACTATCATTTGAGGCGCATAGTTGTTCATACGTAACGAGAATGATCGATGATTATTGTCGCCTTGGCGCACCGTCAGGGCGCGTTCGCAGTAGCGGACGTTCTGCCGCGCAGACTCCTAGAACGGAATATCATCCTTGAACTCGTCTGGAGCTTTCGTAAGCTCCGGATAGTCAGCGTCAGAAACCGCACCTGCAGGTGCCGCCTGCGAGCTGCCAGCACCTTCAATGCGCCAGGCATCCAGGTTGGTAAAGTATCGATCGTTCCACTCTCTGCCACGCAGATTGAAGTGCACTGTAATTTCGTCACCTTCATTGTAGTCATCGATCATTTCGCATTTGTCCTGCGTAAGCTGGAACTTGATCATTTGTGGGTAGTTGCCATCTTGAATTTCGATGACGAACTCCCGGGCGCGAAATTTTTCTGATTTTTGCTCGGTATTGAATGCTTTGTGTAACTTACCCTCTACCTGAAATGCCATTATCTTTCGATGCCTGATGAATTGAAAAGCGGGGTGAGATTTTAACGCAAATCAGGTTTGGACGATGGGATTTTTCTGTTCAGGAATCCTAGATCTTATGATGCTTGCATGGCTCGTACTCGACTGTACGTCGAGTTTTCCGGGCAGTACCATGTGCAGCTATTGGCTTTAAACCTGTTCCAATTCAATAAGAGTTCCACAAAAGTCTTTTGGATGCAGAAAAATAACTAGCTTGCCGTGAGCGCCGATTTTTGGCTGGCCATCCCCCAGTATCTTAGTGCCGTCAAACGCAAGCTTTGAAATTGCCTGTTCGATGTCATCTACTTCATAACAAATATGATGAATGCCACCTGCGGGATTTTTCTCCACAAAGCGTTGTATTGGCGAGTTGTCACCGAGTGGCTGCAGTAGTTCTATTTTTGTATTAGGCAATTCTATAAATACAGTGGTTACACCATGTTCTGGGAGATCCGTCGCATCAGTAACCTTCGCACCGAGCGTGTCACGATATACAGCAGCAGCAGCGTTTATGTCGCTTACCGCAATTGCCACATGATTGAGTTTCCCGATCATGATACTTCAAACTCCAGAATTTTTTGATCAACATCCAGTGTGCTGCCTGGAGTTGCAACGATTTTCGCGACTGTGCCGTTACGTTCAGCTTTGAGAACATTCTCCATTTTCATCGCTTCAACAATCGCCAGTGAATCACCGGCGGTTACAGAATCTCCTTCTTTAACCATCACGTCTATGAGCAGGCCGGGCATAGGAGATAACAGCAAACTGGAAGTGTCTAATTCTTTTCGTATCGGCATTAAATGAAACTTTGAAGCTGCGCGTGGCGACATCACTTGTAACTCTGCAACTTGATTTGCGTTACTAAGTTCATAACCGACAAACGTGCGCTTCCATTGCAAAATGACCTGTTCATTCTCAATAATTGCTTCAAACACTGCATTTGAAGGTTTCCAGTCTGTCTCTACAGTGAATGTTTTGGATTCGCTCTCAAGCTCATAGGTGGTTGCTGTAAGCTGAGTCACGGTGAAAGGTATCTGCTGGCCATTGTCTATAACCACAAGTGGCAAAGATGTGGCTGGAGTTGTCGGGCGAATTGTTCCACTAATAGACGCTGAACGCTTGCGCAATAGAAATCGCGTTACTGCCGCTGCGGCGTGTTGGTGCAATTTTTCTTTATCCGTAGCTTTAGTGCGGCTAAATCCTTTTGGGTAATGTTGTTCTATAAAATTGGTTGAAAAATCACCTGCTCGAAAATCACTGTTGCTAAATAAAGCAGACAGGAATGGTATGTTTGTGGTCACCCCGTCAATTTGATATTGATTCAGCGCTGCATGCATGCGGTCGATAGCAGTATTACGATCCTCTGCCCAGGTGATCAGCTTTGAGATCATCGGATCATAGTAGATAGAGACCTCGCCACCTTCATACACACCGCTATCTACTCGAACATTGGGTTGGTTCAGCGGCTCCACATACCGTGTGACCCGCCCTGTAGAGGGTAGAAACTCACGGAATGGATTTTCTGCGTACACACGTGCTTCCATCGACCAGCCTTTGATGCCTATATCTGACTGCTGGTGTTTTAGTTTCTCACCAGCGGCGATGTGAATCATTTCCTCTACCAGATCAAGTCCGGTAATCATCTCTGTAACCGGGTGCTCAACCTGCAAGCGTGTGTTCATTTCAAGGAAATAAAAGTTTCTGTCTGCGTCGACAATAAATTCGACCGTGCCTGCGGAGTGATAGTCCACTGCATTTGCCAGTGCACAGGACTGCTCTCCCATTGATTTGCGTGTAGCCTCATCGAGAAACGGGGAGGGGGCTTCTTCAATTACCTTTTGATGGCGGCGTTGAATGCTGCACTCGCGCTCATTCAGGTAAATGGTATTGCCGTGCTTGTCTGCCAAAACCTGTATTTCTATATGGCGCGGCTTTTCTATAAATTTCTCAATGAAGATTCGATCATCACCGAAGCTCGACTTTGCTTCATTGGTGGCACGTTCAAATCCTTCTCTGCATTCATCATCGCTGTAGGCCACACGCATGCCTTTACCGCCTCCACCGGCGCTTGCCTTTAGCATGACCGGGTAACCGATGCTGGTTGATATTTTTATCGCATGATCTGCATCAGTGATGATGTCTGTGTGGCCTGGTACTGTGTTGACGCCCGCTTCAATTGCCAGTTTTTTTGACGTAATTTTATCACCCATGCACTCGATCGCATGTTGGCCCGGTCCAATGAAAGTAATGTTGTTATCGTCAAGTGCCTTGGCAAAAGCCGAGTTTTCGGACAGGAAACCGTAGCCTGGGTATACGGCATCTGCGTTTGTGTCTTTGCAGACCTGAATTATCTTATCTATAGATAAGTAACTTTCTGCAGATGCAGCCGGACCAATATGAACAGCTTCATCTGCTGTGCTCGTATGTAGTGCATTAAGATCTGCATCTGAATACACGGCAACAGTTGCAATACCCAATTTTTTTGCTGTTCGCATGGCGCGACAAGCAATCTCACCACGATTGGCAATCAGTATTTTGGAAAACATTTATTGGTTCTCGTGGCGATTAAAGTGGCAGGTTGTCGTGCTTGCGCCACGGGTTTTCAAGTGTTTTGTTGGCTAGCATATCCAGTGACCGGCAAATGTGGTTTCTGGTGTTGTCTGGCCTGATGACATCATCAATATAACCGCGACTGGCAGCGACAAAAGGATTGGCGAATTTGTCTTTGTATTCCTCTGTGCGGGCTTCTATTTTTTCAGCATCGCCAATGTCTTTACGAAAGATAATCTCTACCGCACCTTTAGCACCCATGACTGCAATTTCTGCTTTTGGCCAGGCAAGATTGACGTCACCTCGCAGATGTTTGGACGCCATGACATCATAAGCGCCACCATAAGCCTTTCGGGTAATAACGGTAATTTTTGGAACGGTACATTGTGCGTAAGCAAACAATAGCTTTGCACCGTGTTTAATAATACCGCCGTATTCCTGTGCGGTACCTGGAAGAAAGCCCGGCACATCTACTAAAGTCACTATCGGAATATTAAAAGAATCGCAAAAGCGTACAAAGCGCGCCGCCTTTATTGAAGATTTGATATCCAGACAGCCAGCAAGAACTAACGGTTGATTGGCAACAATACCAACGGTTTTGCCATCCATACGAGCCATCCCGACAATGATGTTTTTAGCGTAGTCCGGTTGTATCTCAAAGAAGTGCTTGTCATCGACTACTTTAATAATTAACTCATGTATGTCATAGGGTTGGTTGGGGTTTTCCGGTACCAGTGTATTCAGGGATGGCTCGCGTCGATCTGTAGGGTCATAGCAAGGCCGATGTGGTGGTTTTTCTTTGTTGTTAAGTGGCAGAAAATCATAGAACTCGCGAACCTTGCGTAATGCATGCAGCTCGTTCTCAAATGCGATATCACAAACACCTGAAACAGTTGAATGAGTATCTGCACCACCGAGCTCTTCATGGGTAACCTCCTCGTGGGTGACTGTTTTTACGACTTCAGGGCCTGTGACAAACATATATGATGTATCGCGAACCATAAAAATGAAGTCAGTCATGGCGGGAGAGTACACCGCACCACCGGCGCAGGGTCCCATCACCATTGATATCTGTGGTACCACGCCTGAAGCCAGAACATTGCGCTGAAACACTTCTGCATACCCGCCAAGTGACGATACCCCTTCCTGTATCCGCGCACCACCTGAGTCATTTAATCCGATAACGGGTGCACCGACCTTCATGGCCTGGTCCATAACTTTGCAGATTTTCTCTGCATGGGCTTCGGATAGTGAGCCGCCAAAAACAGTGAAGTCCTGACTGAATACAAATACCAGCCTTCCGTTTATAGTGCCCCAGCCAGTAATGACTCCATCACCCGGAATTTTTTGATCCTGCATACCGAAGTCATTGCAGCGATGCTCGACAAACATGTCTGACTCTTTGAAACTGTCTTCATCAAGCAGAATCTCCACGCGCTCCCGGGCAGTTAGCTTTCCCTGGGCGTGGTGTTTATCAATGCGTGTCTGACCTCCGCCTGCGTGAGCAGCTTCACGCCGTTCGAGTAACTCCTGATCGATAGAATGCATAGATTATTTGATTCCGTGAGCAATTGGTCTTATCAGTCAAGCATAGATCTGCCTGACTGTTAAATTATAGTTGGTGCGAGAGGTTGCTTATGTGGATTGCGGGTAACCGATACTGGCAAGTGATTCTGTAATCTCATCGAGAATGTCTGGATCATCAATCGTAGCAGGCATTTTCCACTCAGCACCATCTGCAATTGATCGCATCGTTGCACGTAGAATTTTGCCTGAACGCGTTTTTGGTAATCGCTTGACTACTACTGCACTTTTAAATGCAGCAACTGGTCCTATCTCGCTGCGTACTTTCTGTATTACTTCCTTACATATATCTTCGTCGCTGCGATCGCAGCCTGAGTTTAGTACCAACATGCCAACAGGTACCTGGCCTTTGAGGTTATCTGCAGCACCCATGACAGCACACTCTGCAACATCCGGATGACCGGCAAGAACTTCTTCCATAGCGCCGGTAGAGAGTCTGTGACCGGCGACGTTAATGACATCATCAGTTCGGGCCATTACAAAGATATATCCGTCATTATCAATGTAGCCGGCATCACCGGTTTCATAGTGGCCCGGGAAGGTCGAGAAATAGGATTCAACATATCGTTCCGGTGCTTCCCAAAGTGTCGGGAAAGTGCCTGGAGGCAGCGGCGATTCTACAACCAGCGCACCGATGTCACCTGCGTTGCATTCATTGCCTTCATTATCAAGCACTTTGAGTTTATATCCTGGGGCGGCCTTGGTAGGTGATCCTGTTTTTATAGGCAACAGTTCAATGCCCGCGCAATTGGTGGCTATTGACCACCCTGTTTCTGTTTGCCACCAGTGATCAATAACCGGTACCTTAAGTTTTTCCTCCGCCCATTTAAGCGTGTCAGGATCGCAGCGTTCACCAGCAAGAAACAGATACCTGAAGTTAGACAAATCGTATTTCTTGAGATATTCACCTGTTGGGTCTTCTTTCTTGATAGCGCGGAAAGCAGTCGGTGCTGTAAATAAAACACTCACGTTATGATCAGAGATAACTCTCCAGAAGGCACCCGGATCTGGTGTGCCAACCGGTTTGCCTTCGTATAACACGGTGGTGTTGCCATGAAATAGTGGCGCATAGACGATGTATGAGTGGCCGACTACCCACCCAACGTCAGATGCAGCCCAATAAACTTCACCGGGGTCAACATTGTAGATATTTTTCATTGTCCACTTTAGGGAGACAATGCTGCCACCGGTGTCTCGAACGACGCCTTTGGGTGCACCCGTGGTGCCTGATGTATAAAGAATGTATAGAGGATGATTAGAATCTACAGGTATGCAGTCTGCCGGTGTAGCTTTTGATTCGGCTTCTTTCCAATCGTGATCTCTGCCTTCAATCATTGAGGCGGGTGATTGTTCTCGCTGCCATATAAAGCAGTTATCCGGCTTATGGTTCGCGATTTCAATTCCCTGATCAAGTAGTGGTTTATATTCGACCGTTCTGCCTGGCTCAAGTCCACATGAGGCAGCTAGAATAGCTTTGGGTTTGCAGTCATCAATTCTTACAGCAAGTTCGTTAGCTGCAAACCCGCCAAATACAACGCTGTGAACTGCACCAATACGTGCACAGGCAAGCATTGCGATGGCTGCTTCGGGAATCATCGGCATATACACGATCACGCGATCACCCATTCCGACGCCGTGCTCCTGAAGCATGCCTGCAACATTTGCTACTCGATTCTGCAATTCCCGGTAGGTGATCTTTGCAGACTGATTGGTAACCGAGCTGTCGTAGATGATCGCAGCCTGATCTGCGCGGCCATTTTCTACATGTAGGTCAACGGCGTTGTAGCAGGCGTTGGTGCGACCATCCGGGAACCAGCGATAAAATGGCGGTTCGTCAGCATCGACGGCGGTTGCTGGAAACTTATCCCAATGGATATCGCGGGCCGCCTCCAGCCAAAACTGCTCTTTGTTATTGATCGACTGAGCGTAGAGTTCTTCGTAGGTGGACATGCGCGATCCTGGAATTCGACAGATGGGGTGATTGTCGCAAAGAAATTCGGATCGGCACAACGCGCAAGTATTGTAAAACTGCGTATCTATGCTAAATATCTGAGAAGAAGTGCTCTTAAGGAAGACATGTCAACTTAAATGTAATCACCGAAGTTAACTATTGTTACTAACCGCCGGAAATGAACAAACGTGCTGGAATATCGCTCGAATGAAATTGACAGCATGTTAACGATAGGTAACAATTCTTCGGTATTGTCCGAGTACGCTAACAGTAGTATGGCTCTTAATTCGGGTGAGCATCGGCGGAGGAACGAGCCAGTCCGTTTCCTTGGCGAAAAAAACTAGAAAAACCAGGAGTGATGACATGGCAAAAGGGCAATCGTTACAAGAACCCTTCCTGAATACCCTGCGCAAAGAACGAGTGCCGGTGTCAATCTATTTGGTTAACGGCATTAAGTTGCAAGGGCAAATAGAATCGTTTGATCAATTTGTGGTGTTGCTAAAAAACACAGTGAGTCAAATGGTTTATAAACACGCGATCTCTACGATTGTACCTGCACGAGCCGTTAAGATAGCGCCGCCTACCGCTGAGGAACAGGAAGCTGCTGATTCATAGGTTATCTCGCTTAGAGCGACAACTTGTTTGATCGGCCGCAGGTCGGCAACGATTGCGTCATTGTCAACGTCGAACTGCATGGCGAAGACAACTATCCCGGTGAGTTCCTGGAACTAGTCAAGTCAACACAGGCAAATGTCGTTGGCAGTATGTCGGTAAATGTTCGCAACCCGCACCCGAGATACTTCCTCGGTACCGGCAAGGCCGAAGAGGTTGCCAGTCTTGTGCATGATGCGAAGTCTGATCTGGTCATTGTTGATCACTCTCTAACTCCAAGTCAGGAGCGCAATCTTGAATCACTTCTTAAGTGCCGTGTGCTGGATCGTGCCGGTTTGATTCTGGACATATTTGCGCAACGAGCGCGTTCGTTTGAAGGCAAATTGCAGGTGGAGCTGGCGCAGCTAGAGCATCTTTCCACGCGACTGATACGAGGCTGGACTCACCTTGAAAGACAAAAAGGGGGTATCGGATTAAGAGGTCCTGGTGAAACTCAGCTCGAAACGGATCGTCGTTTAATCAGTGTCCGGATTAAGCAAATCAAAAAGCGTCTTGATCGAGTTGATTCGAGGCGGGAGCAGGGTCGTCGCAACCGCAAGAAAAGCGAACTACCTACAGTATCCGTTGTCGGCTACACCAATGCTGGAAAGTCAACGTTGTTCAATCGCCTCACTGACTCAGACGTTTATTCAGCTGACCAGTTGTTCGCGACGCTTGATCCGACCATTCGCAAACTTGAGCTAGGCGCAGGTAGTGATGCTGTGATCGCTGATACCGTTGGTTTTGTCAGCAATCTGCCTCATGAGCTGGTCGAATCTTTTCGCTCAACGTTGCAGGAAACACGCGAGGCGACGGTGCTGCTGCATATTATCGATGCCGCGGACCCGCTGCGTGAGACTCGTCGCGACCAGGTGCAGGAAGTTTTATCAGAGATAGGTGCTGATGTACCGCAGATTCTAGTACTAAATAAAATAGATCTCCTCGATAGAATCGAACGTGATGAGCTGCTGGATGAATTTCTTGGCGAGGACGTTGTGGCGGTCTCGGCTGTCACAGGAGAAGGCATTGAAAGTTTATTGGATCGAATTGCCACGCGGGTGCAACCTGCGCGCCGAACCGGCTGGCTGACGCTGAGTGCACAACAGGGCAAGGAGCGCTCGATGCTATACAATCGGGACGCGGTGAAGCAGGAACAAATCAGCGCCAGTGGTGAGTTTATCCTCAAGCTGGAGATTGCCGAGCACGACTGGCACAGGTTTCTCAAACAGACTGGATTTGAGGGTGAGCTTGTAATGGATCCTGTTTGACCACACATTCATCTTGATACCTCGCAGTCTGCCACCTAAACTTAGTGGCTTGGCTGGAGTAAATGTATCCGATTCAACAACAGCCTGCCTGGATGTTAGCTGGTTTCTCTGTACAGATTTTTAACCCAATATTTGGAGTGGGCAATGGCCTGGAATGAGCCTGGGGGCAACAACAACGACCCTTGGGGAAATAAGAAAAACGATAGTGGTCCACCCGATCTTGATGAGGTTTTCCGCAACCTGCAAAAGAAGCTGGAAGGATTGTTCGGTGGCAAACGCAGCACCGGCTCCGGATCTGGTAATGGTGGATCCGGTGGTTTCAATTTCCCTGGCAAGTTCGGTTCAATCGGGCTGATGGTGCTTGGGCTGATTGTCGGGTTCCTGTGGTTGCTTAGTGGCATCTACATTATTCAGCCAGCAGAGCGCGGTGTGGTCACACAGTTTGGTCGCTTTGTTAAAGAAACAGATCCCGGCCCGCACTGGCATATTCCGTGGCCGGTACAATCCTATCAGCGGGTGAATGTTGATCAGACTCGCTCTATAGAACTTCGTCAGCAAGACATCCTCACAAGAGATGAGAACATTGTGGTTGTCGATGTTGCGGTGAACTACAAACTCGACACAGCACTGGAAACCCCGGCGGCAGATTATTTGTTTAACGTAGAGAGCCCGGACGTCACGTTGCGTCATGCAGCCGAGAGCGCGTTGAGAGAAACCGTTGGCCAGACTTTGATGGACACGGTTCTAACAGAAGGTCGTGAAGTTTTAGCAGACGAGACGCTTGAAAAAATTCAACTAACGCTTGATGGTTACAAGAGCGGTATCAGAGTGACTGCTTTCAACCTTAAACGGGCTGAGGCGCCTGAAGAGGTTAAGGAGGCTTTTGATGATGTAGTAAAAGCTCGAGAGGATCAGCAGCGCTTTATCAATCAGGCTGAAGCTTATAGAAATGGTGTTCTACCCGAGGCACGTGGTGAAGCTGTTGTTATAACCGAGCAGGCGCATGCTTATCAGGCAGAGGTCGTTAACGCCGCCAAAGGTGAAGCGGCAAGATTTGAATCGCTGCTAACCGAGTATGCCAAAGCACCTGAAATCACCAAAGAGCGCTTGTATATTGAATCCATGGAGTCTGTGTTGTCAAAAAGCAGCAAGGTAATGGTTGGTACCGGCGACGGTGGTAACAATCTTATGTACCTGCCTTTGGATAAACTAATGAATAATGGTTCTGGTGGTAACTCTGAATCAGTTGCTCCACGCTCAGCACCACCATCAGTAAATTCGCAACCGAGCCAACAAGCACCACGAACTACCAGCAGTAGCCGATTGCGATCACGAGGAGCTAACCGATGATCAGGGTGATATTAATTGTTGTTGCTGCATTGCTGTTATTGTTTTCAATTAACAGTACCGTAGCCCCGTTTTTTGTTGTTAATGAAACACAGCGTGCCATTAAGCTTTTTCTCGGCGAAATAGAAGACAAGGAATACGGGCCCGGCTTGCATTTCAAGTGGCCGTTTGCAAATACCGTTCACCGTTTCGATGCACGTATCTTAAACATCGATTCACAAGCTGAGGAACTGCTCACCAGTGAAAAGAAAAGAGTCGTGGTTGACTCTTTTATTAAGTGGCAGATCGACGACCCGACAGAATACTTCAAGGCAACTGGTGGCAACATCCGTCGCACTGAAGACATCATGTCGCAATTCCTGAGTAAAGGTATTAAGGATGCGATCGGTAAGAGAACCATTACCGATGTGATCTATGGCGAACGTCTGGAGATTATGGCTGAGGCAGCTGCTGCTGTGGATAAGCAGGCGGGTGAGTCCCTGGGTGTCAAGGTATTGGATATCCGCATAAAAAAAGTAGAACTGCCCGGAGAAGTTCGCGAGTCAGTGTTTAGCCGAATGGAACAGGAGCGTGAAAAGGTAGCACGTGACTTTCGTAGTAAAGGTCGCGAAACCGCAGCGGGTATTGAAGCTGACGCAGACCGTCAGCGTTCCATACTTCTTGCAGAAGCCTACAACGAATCTCAACAGATTCGTGGTCAGGCAGATGCTGAAGCCGCAGAGGTTTATGCAAAAGCCTACGGGAAAGATCCTGAATTTTATGGTCTCTACCGAAGTCTTAATGCTTACAAGAGCACCTTTACCGGTTTAAATGATATCTTGCTAATCAAGCCCGATTCGCAGTTCTTTAAATACTTCAACGGTACCGAGGCGAGTCAGTGACCGAGGTTTTCACGGCAATTGCTTTGGTGATTGTTATTGAAGGGTTGTTACCTGCCATTAGCCCTGCGACCTATCGTCGGGCTGCGATGCAACTCGGTGCAATGCCTGATCGGGTGATACGGTATACCGGCCTTGGGCTTATGATCGTCGGTGCTATTGTTTTGCACCTTTTGCACTGATGAGTCTGAAAGATGAGCGCTTCTAAAGCGCGAACGCTCTGGCGTTTGCCAGACGGCATGGATGAAATGCTGCCGCGTCAGGCGTTTGCACTCGAAAAGCTCAGACGAAATATTTACGACCTCCACGTAGCCTGGGGCTATCAGCCCGTTGAGCCACCTTTTGTCGAGTTTCTCGATTCACTGTTGGCTGGCACCGGTCGTGAATTTGAACGGCAAACGTTTAAAGTCACGGACCCGATTAGTGGTAAGACCATGGGTGTTCGTGCAGACATGACTCCGCAGGTTGCACGTATCGATGCACACCATATGGCAGAGTCTGATGTTGCCCGACTGTTTTATCTCGGATCCGTTGTCAGAGCACATACAGATGGTATTGAAAAGAATCGTTCGCCTCTGCAGATAGGTGCCGAGATCTATGGTCATGCCGGACCGCAGAGTGATGTTGAAGTTATCCGGCTAATGCTTTCGGTGTTGCAGTGCGCAGGGGTGGAGGAAATACATCTTGATCTTGGTCACGCCGGGATATTCCGCAGTATTTGTGCGCAGATTGGATTGGAAGATCACGACAACGTAGAGCTCTTTAAGCTACTACAAAGAAAAGCGGTAGCGGATATAAAATCATTTGCCGCAAGCCTGGGTATGTCTGCGCAAATTCAGCAATGTCTGGTGCAGCTGTGTAGCCTGAATGGTGATACTTCAATCCTGAATCGCGCCGCAGCCGAGCTAGAACCATTAGTTCAGGACAACGCAGCGATGCTGGATGCACTTAACGAGTTGCAGCAAATCAGTGGTGCACTGCAATCGCAGCTTCAGGGCGTTAACGTGCACGTAGACCTCGCTGAGGTCCGCGGCTACCAGTATCACACCGGTGTTGTCTTCGCTGCCTATACCCCGGGTGCTGGTAGCGAGATTGCCCGCGGTGGGCGTTACGATGGTATTGGTGAAAGCTTTGGTCGTTCCAGGCCTGCAACCGGTTACAGTACGGATCTTAAACTACTGATGCGATTGATAGGGTATGATCACACCGCTGAAAAATATGGCTCATTAGCAAATCAACCCTTCTGGTCAAATCAAGATTACGCGATTCTGTGTCCTGATGATAATTGCCGTGAGTTAAATAAAACTGTTGAACAACTTCGTGCCGGTGGCGAGATTGTTGTAATAGATCTGGCTGGAATGAACCAGTCGTTTTGTGATCGTGCCATTCGTAAAATAGATGGCACGTGGCAAGTGGAGAATCTCTAGAATGGCGAACAACGTAGTTGTTCTTGGCACGCAGTGGGGTGATGAAGGCAAGGGCAAGATTGTCGATTTACTAACGGAATACGCAACTCACGTAGTTCGATATCAGGGTGGCCATAACGCGGGTCATACGCTTGTTATTGATGGCAAAAAAACTGTTCTGCATCTTATTCCTTCCGGTGTAATGCGTGAAAATGTCCAGTGCGTTATTGGTAATGGCGTCGTGTTATCGCTTGAAGCGTTGTTTAAGGAGTTGGATTCACTCGAAAGTGCAGGCGTGAATGCACGCGACAGAATAAAAATCAGTGACGCTGCTGTGCTCATCATGCCGTATCACATTGCAGTGGATCAGGCTCGTGAGCGAGCGTTAAATAAAGATGCAATCGGTACCACCGGACGCGGCATTGGCCCGGCTTATGAAGACAAGGCGGCCCGTCGTGCTGTAAGGGTTGCCGACTTGCTGCACCCTGAGGTACTGCATCGCAAACTAATCGCGGCGCTGGAATTTCACAACCATCTGCTCAAAGAGCTGTATAACAGCGAAACAATAGATGTAGAGCAAACCTACAAAGACAGCTTGCAATACGTCGATCAGTTGAAGTCAATGGTAATTGATTGTGCAGAAACGCTCGCTCAGGCGCAAAGCAACGGTGCAAGGTTAATGC
Organism: uncultured Granulosicoccaceae bacterium; assembly: GCA_938020525.1. Lineage (GTDB taxonomy): Bacteria > Pseudomonadota > Gammaproteobacteria > Granulosicoccales > Granulosicoccaceae. Next base: position 91,812 of record CALIHW010000048.1, read on the forward strand.
TTGAAGGTGCTCAAGGTACGTTGCTTGATGTTGATCACGGTACCTATCCGTTTGTCACATCTTCCAACACCACTGCGGGTTCTGCTGCAACCGGTTGTGGTATTGGCCCGCGTGACATTGAATATGTTCTGGGTATTACTAAAGCCTATACAACCCGGGTCGGGGCAGGGCCATTTCCAACAGAACTGGAAGATGAAGCCGGTCAATACATGGGTGAACGCGGTCACGAATTTGGAGCAACCACTGGCCGTAAGCGTCGGTGTGGCTGGTTTGATGCAGTAGCAGTCAAACGTGCCTGTTCTTTGAGTAGCGTAAGCGGAATGTGCATTACTAAATTGGATGTGCTGGATGGCCTGGAAGAACTAAAAATCTGCACAGCCTACGAACTGGATGGTAAAAGAATCACTCATCTGCCGACCGGTGCCGAACAATTTTCCCGCTGTGTACCAGTCTATGAGTCACTGCCTGGCTGGACTGAGACGACAGAAGGCGCGACCGATTGGGATCAATTGCCGGAAAATGCGAAACAGTACGTTAATCGTCTTGCTGAACTGACCGGTACGCCTGTGCACATTGTCTCAACTGGTCCTGATCGCGTGCAAACCATCGTGCTGGAAAATCCATATAGTCAGTGAGTAGTTGCTGGCGTCAAGCGCTTTTAGGGTTCCAGGGCCTTAGGCTTTTCCGGACTCGTTTTGTGAGTACTTCGTTGACATCAACGAGGCAGGCTTCTATAGTCTCGCGCTCAACTGCATCACCTTAGCCGAGGTGGCGGAATTGGTAGACGCGCTAGCTTCAGGTGCTAGTGGGGGTAACCCCGTGGAGGTTCAAGTCCTCTTCTCGGCACCAGACGCTCTATATCTGGCCTGCTTGTTAACGGCAGATCGGGCAACACCCCGTCAAATTCGACGACCGATCTGACGAGATGGGTTTGCCAGCCAGAGTCAATTCTCCAAAGTAGCGTTTGTTTTTATAGGGCTGGCTCCCTTGAGAGGGCGGCCTAAAGCCAGATGGTAAGTGTTCCGGCGAATGTTCGGTAGGTGTTCTGGCAAAAGCAGGGTGACTCAAAACGGTAAAACCAATCATAATCAGCTGGCAGGATACTATGCTTGTCATGCTGCTGCGCAAATGACAAAAATCAAACTTCAGCGCAGTATGTATTAAATTCAGAGGAATGTATGGCTCTAAGAAAGAAAGCCAAATCAGTAAAGAAGAAAAAATCGACGCGGCGCAAGTCCGGTCGTCCAGCGCTGGTAATGCCTGCGCAAACATCGTCAAAGTCTGCTCAGAAAGAAGCTACTAAGAAGAAAGCCACTAAGAAAAAGGCCAGGCGTAAAAAAGTAGCCGGGAAAAAGAAAGTTGCAGCTACCGCCAGAGCTTCGGTGCGGAAAAAAGTGAGTAAGAAAAAGCTCAGTAAAAAGAAGCTGAGTAAGAAAAAAAACATACGGAAAAAAATCGCTCTTACTAGTCAGGACCAAAAAAAGCCAGAGAGTAAAAAGCCGGAGCATAAAAAACCAGCTAATAAGAAACCGGCTCAGAGAAAAACAGAGCCAAAAAAACAAGATCATAGAAAAACTGATCAAGCTGCATTAGCAGGGAATAAAAGTACCCGCGGCAGCAAAGGCAGTCGTCCACCGCGAAAGTATGCGTTTGAGATTGCCAGCCGTGAACAATTAATTGACGAGTTGGTAAGTGCCGGTAAGCCACTCAACCACGAGCAAGTTGCTGCTGTATTGCAAATTCATCAAGGTGATGAAAAGTTTGAAGCGCTTGGTAGACGGCTGGGTGCCATGGTGCGCGATGGACAGATTGTACGTAATCGGCGTGGCGGATTTTTACCTGTCGATGAGAGCAATCTGATTCGTGGTCGTGTATCTGCACATCCGGACGGTTTTGGATTTCTGATCAATGAAACCGGTGGTGAAGATATCTTTCTCGCAGCGCGGCAAATGCGCTCAGTGATGGATGGCGACCGTGTTGTTGTGCAAATCATTGGCTCTGATCGAAAAGGTCGTCTTGAAGGTGCAGTGTTAGAGGTTGTAGAACGAGCAGTTAAAACCTTTGTTGGCCGGTTACAGGTAAGTCGCGGGGTCGCGGTTATCCAACCGGACAACAAGCGCCTTTCACGCGAGATAGTAATAAACGATACAGCTGATGCTAAAGACGGCCAGATAGTACTTGCTGAAATTGTAGAGCCGCCGACTAATAGCCGACCTGCGATTGCCGGTGTGATAGAAGTGCTGGGTGAGCATCTTTCTCCAGGTATGGAAATCGATGTCGCGATTCGTTCGCGCGATATTCCTCACCACTGGCCTGATGATGTTGTTGTACAAAGCAGCGCCATTGGTGCTGAAGTTGATCCCAAAGCTGTCAAAGAGCGGCGCGATATCCGCACGATGCCATTAGTTACAATCGACGGTGAAGATGCACGGGATTTTGATGATGCCGTTTATGCAGAAACCAGGCCCAACGGCTTTCGACTTGTAGTGGCAATTGCCGACGTTTCGCACTATGTGACACCGGACTCGCCATTGGACAAAGAGGCATTTAACCGCGGCACGTCGGTGTATTTCCCACAGCGTGTTGTACCGATGTTACCTGAGAGTCTATCCAATGGTCTGTGTTCATTGAATCCGGATGTCGATCGACTTTGTATGGTCTGCGATATGACGATTGATCTGGAGGGCCAGATTAAGCGTTCAAAATTTTATCCGGCAACAATGCGATCACATGCGCGTCTTACCTATACCGAAGTGCATCACTATCTTACCGTCACCGGAAATGATGCGGCTAAGACCAAAATTACTAAAGAACAGCAGGCCACTTGTGAAAAGATTGGCGTGCTTGGTGAGCACATTGATGTACTGCATAAGCTATATGGTGTAATGCGTGAAGCGCGCAGCGAACGTGGTGCGATTGAGTTTGAAAGCAATGAAACAAGGATCATCTTCAATGACCAGAAGAAGATCGATCAAATTCATCCGGTAGTGCGCAATCAAGCCCATATGCTTATTGAAGAATGCATGATTGCAGCGAACATCAGTGCTGCAAGATATATCGGTAAACGCAAAATTCCGGCACTTTATAGAAGTCATGAAGGGCCGGGTGCGGACAAGCTACTCGAGTTACGCAAGTTTCTGTCTCTGCGTGGATTGCAACTCGACGGTGGTGATCATCCGGGGGCAATTGACTATGCACGTACACTTGCGAGTGCTGAAGGCAGGCCGGACAAGATGGTCATCCAGACGGTGATGCTGCGTTCAATGAATCAGGCGGTCTACAGTACCCGTAATGCAGGTCACTTCGGATTGGCACTGGAAGAGTATGCACACTTTACCTCTCCTATCCGGCGCTACCCGGATTTGATTGTGCATCGCGCAATCAAACATATGCTGGTCCACAACGATAAGAGTAGTTTTGAATACAGCCAGAATCATATGGCTGAAATCGGTGATCACTGTTCTACCACAGAGCGTCGTGCTGAAGAAGCGACGCGGGATGTTGTTGCCTGGCTAAAATGCGAATTTATGCAGGATCATATTGGTGGTACTTACGATGGTGTAGTGACCGGTGTGACGACATTTGGACTGTTTGTTGAGCTTTCTGGTATTCATGTTGAAGGCCTGGTGCACATAACATCATTACCTCAGGACTATTATGACTTCGACTCTGCTAATCATCAGTTGTTAGGTCGTAGAGAGGGTTTGTCATATGGTCTTGGTCAGGTGATCAGTGTGATTGTTGCTGCGGTCAATCTGGATGAACGTAAAATCGATTTTCAGATAGACAAAGCTGCAAGTGGTTGGCGTGGACCCAAAGGTAATAGCGGTCGCAAACCTAAAGGTGAAAAGCGTAAGTCGAATAAGCGCAGTAAGAAAAAAACCAGTACTTCTTCCAAAGGTAAAACTGCCAGGAGAAAGAAGAAGTCCGGTCGCAGAAGAAAGAACTGATGAACTCGACTAATGTATTCGGTTTGCATGCAGTCAAATCCGTACTTCAGAATAATCCGAAGTCGGTGCTTAAGTTGCTGCTCTCGGATACGCGCTCTGATAAACGTCTGATCGAAATTGAAGAGCTTGCTGTTAAGAATAATATTGCACTTGAGCGAACAGGGCAGAAGGACTTGCAAATGCTCGCAGGTGAAGAACACCATCAGGGCGTGGTCGTAGTCTGTCGTTCGCGTGAAGTACTCTCAGAGCCAGAGCTATTGACGTTGGTTATGTCATTAGAAAAGGCTTTTCTGCTTGTCGTAGATGGTGTTACCGATCCGCATAATCTCGGTGCGATATTGCGTTCGGCTGATGCGGCAGGAGTTGACGCGGTGATAGTGCCAAAGAACGGTAGCGTCGGATTGACCCCGGTAGTGCGGAAAGTGGCGTCAGGTGCAGCTGAGACGATTGCCTTTTGCCCTGTGACGAATCTTGCCAGAACCCTGTCGGAGTTAAAGTCGATGGGTATCTGGTTCTACGGTACTGCAGATGCCGCCGAGTCCGATTACACCAGTGTCGACTACAGTGGATCTGTTGGTGTAATAGTCGGTTCTGAAGGCAAGGGTCTGCGACGGCTGACAAAAGAGGCTTGCGACGGATTGATCTCGATCCCTATGGCCGGCACCGTCAGCAGCCTGAATGTCTCAGTTGCCACCGGAATTTGTTTGTTTGAGGTGGTCAGGCAACGCAGTGCTGGCTGAGATAACTGATAAAAGGCGGCAGCGTCCAATCTCAAAATCGAAGTATCCACGAAGCAATCCGCGATCCCTCCTCCGACAGGGTCGCACGCGGCAGCTAAGATACCCTCCCTGCGGGAGTGTGTCGTCAAAGGTTTTAGTGACTATCACATGAAGTTAACCAGTGCCGCTTTTGCCATTCTCCCTGGGAAGAATCCGGCGTGTAGTTTGCGCCGGAAGAGGGGTGTGTCTGGTTAGATATTCGTAAGACCTCAAGCTTAAACTTTGAATTTATTGAAAAGAATCCCTCTCCCAATGCAAACTACGCATTGGACTCTCCCATAGGGGGCTCTTCGTCAATTATTGTGGGTAAATGCAGGCCTCATATCCAGTTTTCCGCAGTAGAAAAGAATACGGATTCTATAGTTTGCAAAGTCTCTAAATCCTCGTGCAGATGCTTTGATCGACTGAACTCGTCCATTAA
>CALIHW010000049.1 GCA_938020525.1 uncultured Granulosicoccaceae bacterium
TCGCATGCCTTCCCACATACCATCGCCGAGCATAAAGCCGGAATCGTAGACGGAAACTTTAGCGTCATCGCGATGCACAATCTCGCCGTTGACATAGATCTTTATGTCACGGTTTCTCGCATCCTCCTCCGAATCATGGGTAGTCACAGTATCATCTGAAGAATGGCTCATTGGATTCCTTGATTTGGTGCCTTTTTTTTGCCCAAATCTTATATTGGTGATTTTATATTAATTATGGGGCAGATATCGCTGTACATCTTTTAGCAACACATTGTATGAAACAGACACACGAATATCATCAGACAAATTAGGGTGCACCAGATGATGTAGAAACGAAGGCCAAAGCAACATCAAGCCTGGCTCCGGCTGAATACGAAACTCGGGATCAATCTGCCCATCACCCATTATGGCAGTTAAGTTCGCTTGTGGTCTTGGATCAAAGAATGAAATCGCACCCGGGTTTAGGTCTGACCGGCTACCACCGCGTGCATCCGGTACTTTTATATAGTACGTACCACTGAGGTAGCTATGTGGATGGTTGTGCAAACTGTGATAATCGCCATGTCGGTTAATATTCGCCCAACCCTGCACACTCCACTTAATATCGTAGTTAATTGGCAGCTTTTTTAAGTAATCTGCAACAGTTTTGTTGATGCATTGCTTTAACCAGTCGATAGCCGGTGCAGAGTGTGCAAAGAGGTTATCTGATAAGTAATCGACCGTCATGTCCTGCCGATTTTTCTCCTGCTGAAGAATAAAGCCTAGCAGTGTTTCATTTGCCGCAGCAGTATTCTCCAACTTGCGGTGTAGAAAAGAGGTTGGCCACAGATCGAAAAATCCATCTCCGTTGCCATCTTCATTTGATATAAAGCGGCCATTATCCTGTTGTCTATCCATTGTTCGTTACTTTGTTGATGTAAAATCCCTCAGCCCCTTCAGGTGCTCAGTCTCAGCGGCACTAAACACGATTCATTAACCTTAAAAGCAGTATACTGGCGTCACCAGTCAAGACAATCCTCATGAACGACAGCAATCAGCAAAAAAGTCACTGCGCCGTCGGGCTTTGCAACCCGAAGAGCCCGAGCAATGTTGGCTCTGTGATACGCGCCTGCGGTTGCTTTAGCGCCGATCAAATCTACTATACCGGCAGCAGATATGATCGTGCAGAACCATTTTATACAGATACTGCTAATCGACGCAGCAAACTGGCACTAACTAAAGTCGATGACCTCATACTCACAGCAGTAGAAGACAAGTTAGAAACCGTATGTATCGAACTCTGCGAAAATGCAACCTCGCTTTTGGAGTTTACACACCCCGAACAGGCGTTGTACCTGTTCGGGCCGGAAGATCACAGCTTGTCGCAAGACACAATCGATTCCGCAGATCACGTCGTCTTTATACCTACATACGGCTGTCTGAACTTATCAGCCTCTGTAAATGTAGTGCTGTACGACCGCGCCATGAAGCAGAAACCTGCTCTTGATACAAAGCAATCCAATGATCTGGTCCGCAAAAGCCGTGACTGCAAAAACAGACTTATAGTCAGGAATGACGTATGAAGTGGCCCGCTATCGTTCGCTTTGATCGCGGTGATGAACTGGAGATTATCGAATCGCAAAGCAGCTGGGATGCATTCTTGGAAACAGCCAACGCAGACTGTCAGCTGATACTTTCTGATGGTGCGGTTCGTAATATCACCATCGACACCAACCAGTTCCCGTCAGTCACAACCTCTGATGAAACTGTCAGCGTAGATACCGCTGTTGAGTTAGCACAAAAGCACATGGCGGCTCTTGCTCACTGTTGCGTATCCAAGTTTAGTGCGCCCTCAGTTGAAGCTGTAATCGCAGCACTGATTCAATTGGATGACTAATTTATAGAATCAACACCGGTCGCACGCTAACGCATGCCGAATCGTATTACATATACATTGACAGCCCCAAATTCCCCAGCGTGATTGACTTCGAATAGTTTTTTTGGCGGTATCCAGTTCGCTTTTGCTGTCTTTGTATTTCATTTATTTTTTCACGTCAGGTTCGCTTTCTTTATTCTTTTCCAGATTGGCAGCGGCATCCAGTAGTGCAGTTTTTTTATGCCGCAGTCGTTCGTCGACCATCAAGGCCACATGCTTTCGAATAGGGTCGCGTCTCTCACGACTTCTCAGATACAACCATGCTTTTAGCTGCCGGCGGTGGCGTCTGAAATTGAATCGTACATATACTACTCTGTGATCATCCTTGATAACCGGCACCAGATCTGCGAAGAAAGGCACCAGTTTTCGCGTAATGAAATTACCGATAAAATTCGGCACTAGTTTTAATAATACCGGGCTAAATGCTCGCCACAGTAACAGCATCCAACGCCAGATGAGAAGTAGCACCTCCCACACAAGATCAAACAACAATACAGAGAGACCCAGAACCGCCTGGCCCGCCGCCACTAAAATCATGCAGAGTACAATACCCAACACCAATCTCTTGCGTCGTTCTGAACTGTTATTCCACCACAGTATCACTCGCCCAAACCATGTAGAGCTTAGCTTCACTAGTGCAAATCGCGGAAGTAACCGGACTCCGCGTCGCTCACGTCCGAACAACAAATTGAACAATACACTTACAGCAACAAACCGCGCAGAGAGGCTTAATACAAATCGGCCACCATGTCTCGCCAGCTTTTTTACTGACCAGGCTTTCCAACCACCCAGCAAAGCACCGATTAGTGCGACTATCTCAGCTGCCCAACCTGTGACTTTGACCCAAAGATTAACCCACAACCACAGGAACAGCACCGAGAGAGTTTTAAATAACAGTGGCTTGAGAAACAGCCAGAACTTGATTAGCGGGGCCAGCAGCACATCAAGGTTTAGATAAAAGTAGCTGTACCAGGACGCTACGAGACAGAACAGAACGACACCAACCCACGGTATAAACACCACAGAAAAAAGCCGTCTCGCTTCGATAAGAAGGCTTCTCAGGGCAAAAAAGAGTTTTCTGGTGGTTCTTCTATTTTTCAGATTATGGCTGCTTCTTTTTTATGATTATATTGAAACTAATATGGTGCCAATTTACCTTTTTTCAA
>CALIHW010000050.1 GCA_938020525.1 uncultured Granulosicoccaceae bacterium
GTTTTTTGCCAAATCGATACCGATCAGTTTAAGATGTTTCATGGGCGCTTTCTCCGTTAAATGGTTTTGTTAACACGCTACCATTTTGGCACATTGTGATGCCGGTAAGGAGGGAGCGTCCATACCATCACCCTACGTTTACATCACCTACTTATACTTCACCCTGCGTTTTCACGTTACATCACACTACGTTTAATCGAGAGTTCATATATTAAAAAGCTTACGCATCTCGCGTTGTAACACCCGCCTGCTGCAGCAATTGCTCTATAGCCTCATAGGGCTGAGCGCCAACAATCCCCGCTTGTCCGACAACATAGGTTGGCACGCCGGTAACACCATAAGCACGAGACTTCTGCCAGTCCGCATCAACGGCATCGCTATAGGAAGTGCCATCAATCACTTCACTGGCGGCCTCTTCGTCGAGCCCAAGCTTTTTACACACACCCAATAATACTGCCTTGTCCGCAACGTTAAGGCTATCGACAAAGTAGGCACGAAATAAGGCATCATGAATTTTGTTGCCATTCGTTTGCGTATCAGCCCACTTTGCAAGCTCCTGAGCCTTTCTGCTGTTATAAGTATGCGTTCGCTTGCCATAGGGCAGCCCTTCTGCATCCATCAAACCCTTCATGTGTTCATTTTTTTGAGCAATATCTGCAGGGCTTGCGTTAAATAATTGTTCAAGCGTTCTGCCTTCAACCGGTGTTTCAGGGTGCAGCGGAAACTGCACAAAATTAATTGCGACGTTATAGTTTTCCTGGATTCGATCAATACGCACGGTACTGAGATAGCACCAGGGTCAAACGTAGTCGCTGAAAACTTCCAAAGTATAAGTAGTGGGATTCAATTGATTTTCTTCCTTAGGTAAAAAAAGAGACAACACCATCGGAGTCTAGCATTCAAGCGCGGTTAACCGATAACAAGCGGCATCTCCCCGAAACCGAACAAAAAAGTGAAAAAGGTCGATAAATCCGGAACTTGAGTGTCATAAAGTGTGGCAACTCGGCGACAGACAACCTAATTACGCTATAGTGTCATTACACATCAGCCCTAACGCTTAACCTTGGAGCACCCTTTCATGGTGGATATCAAAAAACGAAACACACTTAAGACGCTCGGTGGCTCAGCGGTAATAGCGGTTGCACCCACAGCAGCAAGTGCCATTAGCCTGCATGGCGAGCAACCCGCAGTAACAATGGATTCAATGGAAGAAATCACCGTGCCGGTAAATTCAGGCACTGAACTGACAATTGCCCTCTCTATCGATCCGACACCAACAATCCGACTGACCAATCACAGCAATCAACTCGTGATCGTAAGACACGTACACCCGGGTATTGTCCATGCGGGCAGACAGGCGTTTGACATCAACTCAATATTCTCAGGTGGTGCATACGCAATCAGACCAGGTACAAGCCGTGAAGCAGTCATTAAACCGACCGTCGCTACAGCACCGGAAACCGGTTTCCCACGCCAACTCTACAGAAACAGACCGCAACGTGTTGCAGCGGTTACAGGGAGAGATCAACGCGGTATTCTCGCAAACTCAAGCCGAAGTTTTTTCTCTTAAAGTTGGCCTGCTCCATCTAATAATTGAGCCAGAGAAAAATAAGCAAAAGGCATTGATAGCAGGTTGCACTTGCAACCTGCCATTTGTATCCACAAATACCTCTAACCTCTAAAAATACTTCTACTCTCCAACCGTACTCACTTCATTATCAATTTGGCTCGTCAATCGCTCCTGCAATAGAGCAATTATATCCAACTCATCTGTTAGACGTTGTAGTACCAGGTGATCTGCCCAGTTTCTTTTCATCACCAACTGACTTTCTGTTATCTCTATAAACACGATGTGGGCTTTCAACAGGAATTCACGAACCTCGCCAGTGATTACTGACTTAAGCAGCGCCTCATTTTCAGTAACAATGTGATATCTATTCGCGATCTCCAGATCATTTTCGAAATCCATATTCTCGCCGTTTCCAACGTAGCCGATAGCTTCTGGAACCACTGTTGGTAATATTAGACAGGTCGCCTGCGTAAAATCATTCTCGACAACTGTTACAGACCAGGCTGCACGATTTCTTTTGCGCGCGGCCTTGCTCAGGGTGAACTTTTTTCGATCAACTGACCATGCCTTAAACTGCGATACACCCGGTGTATCTTCACTAAAATAGCGCTCTGTGTACATTCCATCGACGATGCGGGCTGTTGTATATTCTGAAAGTTTTTTTTCTCCCTTATTATCGAGACCCCTGTCTCTATAAAAGCGCTTAATTTTAAGTGGTGTCCCAATAGCGTCTGCAATGCCGAATAGTGCAACTGCAACAAATACTGCTACTGCCGCAATTTCGCTTAAAGCCATGTTTGTCTCAAATTTAATAAGTTATGCGCACATTATCAGCTTCACTGCCGCCAGCGTCCAGTCAATCGACATTTCACAACAGCTTACCTGAAAGCCAAACCCTTCCGGCCGCTACCGCGTCCGACCTTCCCAATGGGAGGGTGTCGCTTAAACTAGTGCCGAATTAAACCCCGAATAGCCATTCTCCCTCTGGGAGGGTGTCGTCAAAGGTTTTAGTAACTATCTCATGACGTTAACCAGTGCCGCTTTTGTCATTCTCCCTGGGGAGAATCCGGCGTGTAGTTTGCGCCGGAAGAGGGGTGTGTCTGGTTAATTATTCAATAAGACTTCGAGCTTAAACATTGAATTTATTGCCAAAGTATCCCTCTCCCAATGCAAGCTACACATTGGACTCTCCCATAGGGAGAGTGACTTGGCTTTGGGTACGTGTATTAATATATAGTTGAACAGGATTTCAAAAAATGCTTTGGCGACAACCTCTCTGGGAGAATACAAAGCGTTGTTTGCTTTGCAAGAGGGATCGATATTTCAGATTTCACTGTGACTGCATGACCACCATACACCCTCCACACAGCAATAAATCGGATCACGCTGCAACTAGTGCTACCTCTAATCCTAATTATGCATCCGCTTAACTCTATCTACAATGCGAATAAAAAAACCACCTCGCTCGATAGGCTGTATAGCAACAATCGGCAACTCGGTAATTACCGCATCCTCCCGTCGTCGTCGAACCTGGGGACACCTTTACTGTTTCGCCGTACAACAACACTATTTATTGCCTGATACTGGTCTTGTCTAACACTGATTGCGCGTGGCCATCTGAAAACTAAGTGAGTTTCCAAATTTGGTCAAACAACGTATTTATAAAGTTTGAGTGTTGCACTACACTGGCATCTTAGCTTAAACAGATGGCAACGCTCTATGCGCATTGATGTGCCTTTTATCGGTCGGGTCGAACAACAGGAATTAGATGACTGGATTGAAGCAATAAATTCACGTACCGGTAGATTCAAATTGGTTCCGGTTGAAGCAATGCAACCAGCGCAACTCCAAAAAACGGAAGTCGCTATTGTTGCCAACCCTGACCCTGAAATACTCAGTGTGCTACCAAATCTTAAATGGGTACAAAGTCTGTGGGCGGGCGTTGAAGGATTGGTCGGTCCTGCAATTTCCAATGAGGTGGCAATCGTCAGACTCACAGACCCTCAAATGGCAGATTCAATGGCGGAGGCGGTACTCGCATGGACACTCTACCTGCATCGGAAAATGCCTCACTACGCACATCAGCAATCACAAAAGCTGTGGCACACGCACTCTCTTGCAGCACCAGAGGAATGTAATGTCAGTGTATTCGGGCTCGGTAATCTTGGCAGTATCGCAGCGCTTCGGTTAAAGCAAAATAATTTTTCCGTTAGAGGCTGGAGCAATAGTAAAAAATCAATCAATGGCATTGAGACTTTTCACGGCACCAATGGGTTCGCGTCAATACTGCCAGCTACTGACATTGCAGTTATACTACTACCGCTAACCAAAGACACTGAAGGTTTGTTTGATAAAACCACCCTGACGAAACTACCAACCGGCGCATCGATCATTAACTTCGCGCGCGGGCCGATTCTGGTTGAAGAAGATTTAACAGAGTGCCTCAACAGCAAGCATCTTGATCATGCAGTACTCGATGTCTTTAACAACGAACCTCTACCGCAGGACAATCCGTTGTGGAGTCACCCCGGTGTCACTGTCCTGCCCCATATTTCAGCGCCCACGACGCTGTCCACTGCGGCTGCAATAACTGCGAAAAACATCGATAACTACCTGGACACAGGCGAGATACCAGAGTCAGTTGATCGTAATAGAGGCTATTGAATTAGTCGGCTTCAAATTACAACCCATTACTCAATACTTCCGCGATAAGTTTCTGCATCTGATCAACACCACCCAGTAGATTCTTTTCTATCTGCTGGAAGTTGATTCCTGTCGACACCTTACCGGCAGCCCGGTTTACCACCATTGCACAGCATGCGTATTCAAGCCCCAACTCTCGTGCCAGTGAAGCTTCCGGCATACCCGTCATACCCACAATCGTGCAACCGTCTTTTTCCATACGATTTATCTCAGCTGTTGTTTCAAGCCTTGGTCCCTGAGTTACTCCATAAACACCTTCGGTAACGGCTGGCAACTTCAACGCTTGCGCAGACTCTATGAGTTGTTGTCTGATTTTCGCTGAGTAAGGCTCGGTAAAATCTATGTGTTCAAATTTGTCGTGCTTGGCGCCATGGAACGTATGCGATCGATCATAGGTGTAGTCAATAATCTGGTCAGGTATAACAAGTGATTTTTCACCACAGCTTTCGGCAATTCCCCCAACCGCTGCCAGTGCTATCACATGCGTAACACCCACCTCCTGCAACGCCTTAACGTTAGCCCGGTAGTTAATCATATGCGGTGGTATGGTGTGCCTCCGACCATGTCTGGCAAGAAATATCACATCGCAATTATTGATTGAGCCATGAATCAATGGACTCGACGGCGCGCCGTAGATGGTCTTCACCATCTCCCTGTAGTTCAACGTGAGACCAGGCATATTGGTGACGCCTGTACCTCCTATAATCGCAGTCTTTGCCATGTTTTAGTGCTGCCTTTTTAGATTATTAGAATGATATCGCGTTATTGTACACAGCCGGCACCCCATGCAGTCACTACCCCATGTAGTCTGCACGAAGCCAAAACAGACATTTTGCCAGATGGTGTCACTGCGTTCGCGCCAAGCTATTGGCGTATCAATAGTCGAGACGCAACTTTGGCGCGCTCCATTGGTCTCTACCTTAACTGGCAACCGTGAATATCGAGAGCTGCCCTGATAATAGTTTGGCTGTGAATAATCTGGCGAGTATTTGTCTGACCGCCACTTACTGTGGCCGCAACCAGTCGGAGTGGCCACAACCATCTGCGTACAGGCACTATCCGGCCTGGCTTCAAATTCGGCTGCAAAATTGCACTTAACCAACGCTTGATCGCGCTTTTCGTTACGGCAGGACTAATCGGTTTACTGATTCAAAACGCCCGGGTAATAGCAAAACAACCACTGTGAACGAAAACAGAATCTGCAGGAGAACCCAAGCATTACGAGTCAGCATCACCAACAGCCGGGTACATATTGGATACAGCAGCACGGTATACTGTATTACACTGAAAAACCTAACTGGATTGCAGCCACCATTTAGCTATACCTGGCGGATATGCCAGCCAGACACTCCAGCCAATACGAGGCACAAAAAGCACCAAAATGATGAGTCACTACCACGCAATCCCGGGCCAACACTACTAAACAATGTTTAACTGGCTGCTCAACTATTCCAAATCAGATTTTGATGCGGGCACACTATCGTTTGCCTCATCGTTGAGTACCTGGGTACTTGCAGGCTTGTTTTTGCTCGCGGCTCTCTTACTGGGCGTTAGTTTGTGGCTGCGCCGCCATCACCTGGGCACCGGAAAAACATGGACTCTATGGGCCCTGCAGACCCTGATCGCCGGTTTGTTGCTGCTAATGATCTGGCGTCCAACATTATTAGTAGAAGCAATCAATCCCGGTGAAAACACCGTCGCCGTGCTGCTCGATACCTCTGCAAGCATGCAGATCGAATCAGGTAGCGATAGTCGACTTGCTGAAGCCATTGATCTACTTGATAAGGCGCTGATCCCCGACTTGCAGGAGAGCTTCACCGTCAAGTCCGGGTACTTTGCAGAAACGCTAAAGTGGTCTGACGATTATTCAAGCGCCACCCCCAATGGTCAGCGAAGTAATATTAGCAGCACCTTACTTGATGTACTCGATCAAGCTCGCGTAGATCCTCTTACAGCAGTAGTGATCGCTACGGATGGTAGCGACAACTCCAACGCTATCAACAATGAATTTTGGGATAAGCTGGCAAGTTACAACGTGCCAGTTCACACCATTGGCGTAGGTGAAACCCAACTCGCAAATGATACTGAAGTCATCGCTGTAGACATGCCGCAAGTGGCAACACCCGGCTCTGTGCAAACTGCTCGCGTCTCAGTACAACACGGTGATCAGGACTCACTGCGCGTCAAGGTGTACTCTGGTGAGAACATCGTTGCAATCAAGGACAAACCTCTCTCTCGAAAAGCTGGTCAAACTACACTTGAGATTGATATAGATGCAGCAGACACCGGCTTACAAGAACTTCGCTTTGAAGCCGAAGCCACCAGCAACGATATTTCTCCCGGCAACAACAGCCGCAAAAGGCTATTACAGGTAGCCGAGAGCAATCGAAAGATTCTCTATTTCGAAGGTGAGCCGCGCTGGGAGTATAAATTCATCAGGCGCGCAGTACACAAGGCACCGGGAATTTCACTGGTAACAATCTTGCGCACCACACCAAACAAATTTTACCGACAAGGCATTGAATCTCCAGAGCAGCATGCCAACGGCTTCCCTGCTACAAAGGCGGAACTCTATCTCTATGACGCGGTTATCATCGGCAACGTAGAATCAGTATCACTTAACGGCACACAGCAGAAATTACTCCAAGATTATGTTTCAGAACGCGGTGGCTCGTTATTGATGCTTGCAGGAAACAAGGCACTGTCGGACGGCGGCTGGCAGACAAGTCCGGTAGCTGCGACCTTGCCGGTGGAGTTAAACAAACCCACACGACCGACTTTTGAACGACTTCATGCCAAAGCAAGCCTCGCTATTGCCGGTACTCACTCACCAATCACACGCTTTGCCAACGAAGCACCTGCTAATGAAATTCAATGGGCCGAGCTACCGGAGCTTGCAGACATTCAACTAACAGGTGACGTTAAACCCGGCGCCAACGTTCTACTGAATGCCAGCATTGGCAATGAGGAAGTACCGCTACTGACACATCAACGCTACGGCGCAGGCAATACTTATTTACTGGCTACCAGTGGCACCTGGCGCTGGCAGATGCAAATGCCATTCGAAGATCAACGTCATGAAATCTTCTGGCGGCAATTGCTTTCATCAATCGCTGCCGGTGCACCCCAACAACTCCAGACCAAAACCGACAGACAAATCTACAGCGATGAAAAGCTCATTGCAGTAACTACAAAACTCTTCGACGAAGAGTTCAACCCTCTGTCAAACGGCATTGTCGAAGCCGTCTTAACTTCCCCTGATGGCACAGAAACCAGCACTACTTTAAAAGCCAGCGCAGATGAAGCGGGTGTTTATACAGCTTTCGTCACAGCAGAACAAACTGGCAGCTGGCAGATCGACTTTATTGCAAGGGCTCAGGACGGCACAGAGTTGAACTCCAAAACTCAATGGGTATACCGCGAAGACGGCACGGCAGAACAATACGCGCTGGCACAAAACGATACGTTACTAAAACGCATTTCCGCAACGACCAATGGCAACTATGTGAGCATTAAAAACGCTGGAGATATAGCGGAAACTCTCCGCGCCAGTCGCAGCGGCATTGTCCGGGAACAGTCACTGCCACTATGGAATGCACCGCTGTTCTTCCTGCTGCTGATTGGCTTAAAGTTATTTGAATGGATGCTGCGTTTGTTCTGGGGTCGCTTATGATCAATGCCATTGTCAATTCAAAGGCTCATACAAGATTCAACAAACGAGCAACAGTAGTGAGAATTCTGTTACCGTGCTGGCTGTTACTCGCAGCACCGTATTCACTGGCGGCAAATGTTACCGTCGTAATCAGTGGTCTGGGTGGTAGCGAGGAATATAAAGAAAAATTTGATAGCTATGCAACTGCAATCGCAGATGAGGCTAAACGCATTGCCTTAACTCAAACCGACGTCATGCTGCTGCGAGGGTCAGCCGCAAAAAAAGAAATTATCACGGCCCTGTTTGATGCGATTTCTACCCGTACTGATATCAATCGCTTCAGCGCTTATTTTATTGGCCACGGCAGCTTTGATGGCCGCTCGTATAAGTTCAACATCCCGGGGCCTGATATCAATGATGATGAACTTACTGATCTTCTAAACAAGGTACCTGCACAGCAGCAACTTGTGGTTGCCGCGACCAGTGCCAGTGGCGCATTACTGGATAAGATCGATTCCGGCAATGACACTGTCGGACAAAGAGTGGTTATTACCGCAACAAAAAATGGGCGCGAGAAAACAGCCGTACTATTCCCCGAATATATGGTTGAAGCAATCACAACCCCTGCAGCGGACACAGATAAAAACGAAAGCATAACAGCACAGGAAATTTTTGATTACGCCAATCAGGCGGTTGAAAGCTATTATGAAACGGAAAAACTGCTGGCGCCGGAACACGCAAGACTACAGGGAGAAGTTGCCGAGGCGTTTGAAGTCGCACGCTATGGAAACCTGTTGGCAGCGCAAGACAAAGTACCAGACGAACTACTGGCTACCAGGGAAACTCTAGCCAACCAGATTAGCATTCTACGTGCACGTAAAGATGATCTCGGTGAAGATGAGTATTTTAATGCACTACAGGACTTAATGCTGAATCTGTCAGAAGTACAGAGCCAGATCGACGAAGCCTCTGATTCAGGGGGAAACTGAATATGTCTAATAAAACCGCCTTTGAAATTGCAAAAAGGACTGCTGCAGCAACACTAATCCTATTGGCATCACTGCCCGCATATGCAGAAGAATATGACCCCAACAGAGACAGTCAGCTGCTCGACTGTGATCGCATCTATGATCAGGGCAACATAGAAGGTGCTATCAGTTGCTACACCCCACTTAAGAGTAACAGCTCACTACATATTGCAGCAGAAGCTGCGTGGGCGCTGGGCAACACAAAACAGGCAAACGAACTGTTTAGAAGAGCAGTAGAAGAACAACCACGCAACCCACATGTTCGGGCTCGCTGGGGCAGACTGTTTTTAAGTTCACATCAGCCAAGCAGTGCAGCACCACTGTTTCGCGAAGCACTGTTAATTGACCCTGAGTACATGCATGCCAAGACAGGTCTCGCAGCTGCTCTCTTATCACAGCCAGGTGCAGAGGCGCGCAAGCTACTCAATGAGATTAGTACCGAGGACCCTGATAACGTCGAAGCGTTATTGATGATGGCCAGACTCTCACTGGAAACTCGCAATCTGGATCAGGCAGACGAGCTACTGGAGCGAGCACTCAAAAGTGCAAAAACTAATAATATCGTACCGCTGGATATATACGCACTCAAAGCATCAGCGGATATGCTAAACGACGTAGAGGAAAGTGAATGGACAACAAAGGCACTTGAGATAAGCCCGGCTTATGGCGATGTATTCTACGTTCCTGCACATTATCATCTGATAAATTATCGCTATGTAGAAGCAGTTGATGTTCTACAAAAAGCGGTTGAGGTGCAGCCAACTCATTGGAGCGCACACTCGCAACTTGGCATCAACCTGCTACGCCTGAATGACATAGAAGGCGCAAAGAGACATCTTGAAATTGCCTATTCCGGCGACCCGTTCGACACAGCGACGGTCAACACACTCAAATTGCTAGACACGCTGGAAGAATACAAAGACCTCGATACAATCGCCACCTTCAGGCTACCGGGCAGCAGTAATGACGATACCGTACCGATAGTGATGCGTCTGCACGAAAGCGAAGCTAAATATCTGCGGCCGTACGTTGAAGAACTCACACTCAAAGCGGTCAGTTCTTTTTCAGAGCGCTATGATTTTGCACCAGAAGAACCACTGATTGTTGAGCTGTTTCCAAACCATGATGACTTCGGCGTTAGAACCGTTAGCACACCGGGCGTTGGTTTACTGGGTGTGGCATTTGGATACCTGATAGCCATGGACAGCCCATCAGCCAGAGCGCCCGGTGAATTTCACTGGGGCAGTACCCTTTGGCATGAGCTTGCACATATTTTCACTATTAAAAAATCAAATCATCGCATGCCCCGATGGTTTACAGAAGGCGTATCAGTCTATGAAGAATGGTCTACCGGCCCGCTTCCTGGCAGACATCTGCCGATAGATGTTCTACAGGCAATCAAAGAAGGTAAGCTGTTACCTGTTAAAGATCTGGACAGTGGTTTTGTAAGACCCACCTACCCCAATCAGGTCAATGTCAGTTATATGCAAGCTGGTTTGATCTGCGCCATGATAAGTGAGTTCTGGGGTCACGATAGGCTAACCGAGATGCTGGTTGAGTATCGCGAAAAGCAGGATACAACGGAGGCTGTACGAACGGTACTTGGCATAAGCACAGAGGAACTGGACCGCAACCTCATTCAATACATTGAAATGAACTTCGGCACCGTTATCGAACAGCTTGATACCTGGAAAGAACTGATATCCAGTATGAACAATGCAGCCCAAAGCAAACAATGGGCAACCGTTGTAGCGCTTGCAAATCAGGCTAACGAAATCTATCCGGAATACGTGGGTGACGGAAGCTCTTATCTTGCGATGCATGATGCGTATGAAGCCAGTGGTGAATCAGACAATGCTGTCTCGGTACTTGAGACCTGGTTCGACAATGGCGGCTATCAACCGGATATGCTGCACCAACTCGCACACCGGTTACGAGATCAGGGCCGTACAGATAGAGCCACTGAAGTTCTTGAAGCAATCAACTGGGTCAGCCCGAATAGTATTGACCTGCATGAGCGCCTCGGTAAAGACTACCTGACCCGTGGTGACAACGAAGCCGCCCTGCGTGAATTTCAATCACTGCTTGGCCTTGATCCGCACGACAAATCTGTCGTGCATTTGAACATCGCCAAAGCTTATAAAAACCTTAATGACAAAAAACGTGCAACACGAAACGTTCTTCAAGCGCTCGAAATTGCCCCGTTCTTCAGGGAAGCGCAGGACTTGCTCGTGGAACTAACCGGAGACTCTTCATGACAGACCATTCCACACTGACCGAGTCGGCCGCGAGAGAGGTTGAAGACTTTCGCTATGTGTTTGACAACATTCGGCATCAGGTTGGCCAGGTTGTCGTAGGCCAAGACGATGTTGTTGAACATCTGCTCATTACATTGCTGGTTGGCGGACACTGCCTGATTACCGGTATGCCCGGTACTGCAAAGACGCTACTGGTCAGAACATTATCTGAAGCGCTCGGTTTACAACACAACCGCATTCAGTTTACCCCTGACTTAATGCCGACAGATATCACCGGCACCGACATCATCAGTGAAGACGGCAGCGGCCAACGCAACTGGAGTTTTGTTCCTGGTCCGATCTTTACTAACGTTTTGCTGGCAGATGAAATTAATCGTACACCGCCTAAAACACAGGCCGCTCTTCTCGAAGCGATGCAGGAAAACTCAGCCACAGTTCGAGGCAACATGCATCAACTGCCACAGCCGTTTTTTGTACTGGCAACACAGAACCCGTTAGAGCTTGAAGGCACCTACCCTCTGCCAGAAGCGCAGCTGGACCGATTTTTATTCAATATCCTGCTTGACTATCTACCCGCGGCAGATGAACTGGAAGTTGTTGCCCGATTCACCGGCGATCATCAGGCACCAGCGCCTACGCCATGCACCGACGCACAGCAAATCATGCGATTCCAGCAACTGGTACGGCAAGTGCCAATTTCCGAGTCTGTAGCAAAGCACGCTGTTGATCTGGTTCGCGCCACACGGCCTGTCGATAGCCGAGCACCTGAGTTGGTTAGTCGCTATGTTAAATTCGGCGCCAGTGTCAGAGCAACACTTTTTATTACACTGTCTGCCAAAGCTCGTGCATTAATGCACGGCCGCTATCACGTCACACATGAAGATATCAACGCGCTCGCAGCCCCTGTGTTACGGCACAGGGTATTGCTAAATTATTTTGCGGAATCAGATGGTGTCAGCATGGAAGATATTCTGGGTGACGTCGTTAATTCACTTGGACAACCGAGATAGAAGTAGCCGGTAGCTATAGATGAGCAACTCTTCTACTAAACATTCGGCTAAACACTCATCCAGTGACAATGCCTCACGCGCTGCACGCCTGCTTCGGCCGGATGTACTGGCGCGCCTGTCATCACTGGAGCTGGTGGCAAAGTCTGTTGTCGAAGGATACTTTACCGGGCTGCATCGTTCTCCGTTTTTTGGTTTCAGTCAGGAGTTTTCTGAATATAAAGCCTACAACGATGGTGATGACCCGCGTTTTATTGACTGGAATGTCTATGCCAGAACAGATCGAACTTTTATAAAACGATTTATCGGCGAAACAAACACAACCATCAATTTGGTACTCGACGTCAGTGGCTCGATGGCGTATTCGAGCACTAACATCAGCAAGCTACAGTACGGGAAATTTATTTGTTCATCATTGGCGTATCTGGCACGTAAACAACACGATGCTATAGGGCTCACACTGTTTGATCAGTCAGTACGCGGCAAGATTCCGCCTTCCGCCCACCCTGATACTTTATTTAGAACACTCGCACTACTGGAAAAAACCGAAGCAAATCATGAAACAGAATTAAACAGCCAGATACAACAACTGGCAAGCAGCATGACCAAGCGTGGCATTGTGGTGTTTGTGTCGGATTTTTACTGTGACCCGGAAGAACTTGCTCATCAATTACAACCACTGGTTCAACATGGTCATGAAGTCGCATTGTTTCATTTGCTCGACCCAAGTGAACGCAACCCCGCAAAGCATGTTAAAGATTTTAGATCCGCCAGTGCAATGCGTGATATCGAGACTGGCGAGCAAGTCAACGTGTCTGCCGATTATCTGGAAAGCGTCTACCCGAGAAAAATAGCCGCTCATATAGGAGCCATGAACAGCCAGGCGCTGCGCCACGGCTTCAACTACACCAGCTGTGACACTAGCGAGCCATTAACCGAGATCCTTCATAAGTACCTGATGCTAAGGCAGCAGAGGCGCTAATCATGAGTATCTTGAGTGTCAAAGGCCACATGCAAACGTTATTGCAGACAACACTATCAGGAATTATGTCGTGAGCTTACTGGCGCCGCTGTTTCTGCTCGGCTTACTGACCGCGGTTATTCCTTGGTGGCTGCACCGTCTCAGCGCCAGCAACCCGCCAAAACGCGACTTCGGCTCGACCCGCTTCCTTGATCCGAACCAGAGCCCATCAAGCAGTAAAATACGCACACGTTACTGGCCGTTATTAGCATTACGGTTTTTGTTTCTTGCTTTGCTGTCTCTCATATTCGCAGAACCAGTTATTGAACAATTGAGAACCTTCGGTGCAAGTGATACCCGACATATTATTGTGGTTGATACGTCGATGTCGCAGAAACTCGGCAACCGTTGGCAACGCTCTCTCGATGCTGTCAATCAAATACTGAATGATGCCTCAGACAATGATGAAGCAGTGCTTATCTCAGCTTCTGACCAGTTCGTACAAGCTCAACAACAATCAAATACCCTCAGTTCGGTACGTGAACAAACAAGTCAATTGGAACCCGGCAACTCAAGACTCGATTACGGTCGCATTAGCAGTGCGGTTGCTGCCGCTATCAAAGATGGTGACCTGCAAAACCACCTGCATATCATCACCGACACACAATCCAGTGCAATGCCTGAGAGATTCACATCACTGGCGGTCGATAAGGTTCAGGAAATAAACGTACATTCGACCGCCGCTAGCGATGACAGTAATGCCTCTGTCACCGGCAAGCTCGAATACGCTAATGAAAATAGCGCCAATGTGATCGCCGTTATAAGCAACTTCGGTGAAGCCAAAACCTACAACCTGTCTGTCACGTCAAACAACAACAGTCTCGCCAACGAGGAAGTAACAGTCGCCGCCAATCAAATGCAGGTGCATAGATTCAGCAGTGTAGATATCACCAATGCAGAGTCTCAACTTGAATTGCGCTTGACTCCTGATGATCAACTTTCAGATGATAATTTATGGCTGCTACCATTACCGGATAAAAAGCGCTCCGAAATCACACTGCTTGGCAGTGACGTTCAACCTTCAGTTGCCAACACTTACGTTATAGCAGCACTCGAATCAAACCCACGTTTCGTCGCGAAGCTAATCGACGCTACCCGCTTCGCCGCAGCTGATACAGGTAACCTAGTTGTGGTACCAGATGCTTCGGTATTATCAGAGCGAACCGCAAGCAGCCTGCGTGATTATGTCAACAATGGCGGCAACGCACTGATAGCGGTGGGAGATAAGCCACACAGCAACGGTGCGGCTTCTCTACTCGGCATCACATCATCCGGTCAGGTTAACATCAATTCAACCGGCAACGCTGCAAGCATTGGCTCGATTGATCAATCCCATCAGGTCACAACAAACCTGGTCGACAACTGGCGTGTGATCACTGTATTGAATCACCACACACTTGAAACTAATATCACAGACCGTACTGTCATTGAGCTTTCAAATGGTGCACCTTTATTAGTTGAAAAACGCATGGGCTCAGGCAAGGTATTGTTACTAGCTACTGCCCTACACCCGGAATGGACAGACTTGCCAACAGAATCCGTTTTTGTCGCATTCATGATGCAAGCCGTAGATTTTCTCGGTGGCGATACCAGCACCGCCGTTTATCGATCAACCGGTGACTCAATTAATGTTGCCGCTGGTGCACAACTGATGGACCCTGATGGCGACCCTATGCGAGATCTCTCCAGCATCTCTGAGAGAACATCGATTAGGCTGGAAGAACCGGGAATTTATCAACTTCGCAGTTCAGCCGGTACTCAGTCCATTGCGGTAAATTTCGAGCCTCGGGAATCAGACATCACCCCTATCGACGACGCGACACTGGAAAAATGGCGACAAATAGCTACTGCCTCGCCAGTCGATGTCAACACAGATTTAACATCAAAAAGCGACCAGAAAGGCTTTTGGTTGTGGTTACTTCCATTTTTGCTGCTGCTGGCTCTGTTAGAGTCTCTATACAGTCACCGGCACTTGTGGATACGCAGAGAGACATAATATGCCCAGGCGTAGAAGTCAGCGGAGATACTACTCCGAAGATTACCCCGGCAATCCGGGACGGGATTTTGATAGCTATCTGACGCAGTTCAGACGGCGCTTCAAACTCAGAATTATCGTTACAGCAATTGCTGCAGTGATTTTTTCCGTGCTGACGGTATCCTTGCTAACTGCTGTACTGAAAGACACGCTCGCAGACTCCAACTGGCTTTACTATCCAGCACGTGCCGCACTGGTAATACTGCCGATCGTATTGTTTATCGCCATACTTTGGAAACCCTACCAGCGCTTCAAAAAATCCGCTGGCGCTGATGAACTGGAAAGCGCAGTACCCGGGTTTGACGGTCGTGTAGATACATACCTTGATATGAAGCGCCGCAAAGTCGACTCACCTTTTGTCGACCTGTTGGCAAAAGACGCCTCAAGAGCTGCAGCCAAAGCGCCTGTTAAAAAGATTGTTCCCACCTCAGAAGTGATGGGGCCGGTATTCGCCAGTGTCGGGATGCTCGCACTGGCTGGCTGGTTATTTACTTCTCTGCCGCTAGACTGGCGCGCCAGCATGAAACAACTATGGATGGGTTGGTTTGTCAGTGACATATTACCTGACCGTTCCATTGCTATTGCACCGGGCGACACCAAAATTCGCATCGGTGACAGCTTGTTTGTCACGGCGAAACTAGACGGCTTTGATTCAGGCACGGCAGATTTGCAAGTAAGACAAATCAATAACGACAACACAGCCTTTGAAAGAGTCTCTATGACCCCCGAGGCAGACGGCTCGTTTTCGTATACTTTATATGGGGTAAGTGAACCAATTGAATACTATGTCAGTGCCGCATTTACAGATAGCGAGCGGGCAAACGTAGAAGTGGTAACACCTGCCAGAATTACTGCAGTATCTCACGAATATTTCTACCCCGAGTGGACCGGAACAGAACAAGCAATATTTGATGAAGCCACATCGATAAGTGCTGTTGCAGGTACACGTGTAGAGATCACTTTTCAAAGTGACAAGCCGCTTATAAAGGCAGCGGCACTACATGATGACATAGAAATAGCAGCTGCAGAATTGGCAGAAAACACCTACATGGCAAGCATAACCCTGGAGAAAGACGGTAGCTACAGCCTCATAGATCTACAGGAAGGATCGCAGATTCCGCTGTCACCATCGCATGACATCACCATACTTGAAGATGTAAAGCCGACTGTTGCATTCAACTTGCCAGGCGGTGACTGGAGTGCTACACCCATTGAAGAAGTCGCCGTTGCGGTGGAAGCAAAAGATGACTTCGCGATAGAAACCGTCACACTCAACTACTCCGTTAACGGTGCAGCATGGGAGCAAATCCCTTTAAACGAAGACAACAACTTTGAGCATCTGTTTATGCTCGAAGAGTTTTACAGCGAAACCGGCAGCCCGTTACTTGCGGGTGATTTGATCAGTTACTACGCCGAAGCTACAGATCGCGAACAGACGGTATCAACAGACATGATGTTCATTGACGTCAGACCTTTTGAGCGAAGGTTTACCCAGTCACAACAAAGTGGCGGAGGCGGTGGCGGCGGTGGTCAGCAGCAGGAACAGGAAATCTCACAGAGACAAAAAGAGATCCTCGTAGCCACGTTTAACCTGATACGTGAAAGTAAAAGCGAAGAATCAGCCCTGATTAACCCGGCAGACACAGCCACCCTGCTCTCTGATTTACAAAGCACGTTGGCCGATCAGGCAAATAAACTGGCGCAACGCGCTGAGGCAAGACAACTTCTAAACGAAGACCCTGACGTTGCACGCTTTGTAGAATTTATGCTGGAAGCTGCAGAATCAATGCAACCGTCTGCCGATGCACTGGCACGCTTAAGTTTCGAAGAAGCAGTGCAACATCAGCAACGCGCTTTGCAGTTTCTGAAACGCGCAGAATCAATCTTCAACGACATTACTGTTAATCAGAACAACAGTAATGGCGGCGGCGGTGGTGGCGCAAGCCAGGACATGCAAGAGATGTATGAGCTTGAAATGGATCTTGCGAAAAATCAGTACGAAACACCTGATTCAGTACCGGAAGATAACCCGCAGCAAGCAGGCTCTGACGAAGCTTTTGACAAACTCAAAGAACTGGCAGAGAGGCAACAGCAACTCGCCGATGCGGCAGCTGGACAAGAGCAAATGTCTGAAGCTGATCGCTGGCAACAGGAGAAGCTTAGAAGAGAACTCGAGGAGCTACAGGCTGAACTTGAACAACTGCAGCGCGACCAGCAGGCGTCCAACCAACAGCAGGCACAACAAGGACAGCAAGGTGAGCAGGACGGTCAGCAAGGGAATCAACAATCTGGCCAACAATCTGATCAGCAATCGCAAAATTCAAACGCCAGCCCGGATGGTGAATCGCAACAGGCGATGCAAGCTCTTCAGGAAGCAATCGATGAACTGAAAAGAGTTGAAGAAAACGCCGCCAACATGACACCTGAAGAGCGTCAACAAGCTATGCAGAGCGCCAGCGAAAAATTGCGCCAGTCACTTGAGCAAACTGCGGATGAAAGGCAACAAGAGTTGCAACAACAACTGGCTGATGCAACCGATGCGGTTCGCGACCTGAGCCAAAGACAACAACAAACTTCAGAAGCACTGCGTGAAGCCATGCGTCGAGCCATGGAAGCACGCAAAGAAAATCGTTTTGAAAGCGGCCTGGACAGGCAGCAGGAACAACGCCTGGCTGAGACGAAAAGACAAATGCAGCAGGAACTTGAATCTATCCGTGACGATTTAGCTGATACCAGTAAACGCTTCGCTGAGCAGGCCCCATTGACTACAGAAAGACTGGAACAAGCGATCGATGAACTAGATAGAAATCAAGTTGCAGAAATGATGGGCACTTCCGGTGACATGATAGAAGAAGGCATGGCACCTCAGGCAGCCCTAAGAGAAGAACGTACTAACAATGCGCTGCGCAATCTACAAACCGATCTGTTTGAGTCGGCATCACTTGCAGCCGCAGAGACAGGACTCAACGATGATTCTGAAGCAACCGTTGCCGATGCCACACGAGCTGTTCAACAATTACGACAGGCCTTGGCAGAAGCCCTAAACCAGAACAATGCATCCGAAGGTGGTGAGCAAGTCGCAGAACTGCAACAGATTGAGCGCGGCCAGGGATCAGATAATCAATCAGGCCAGAACCAAGGCCAAAATCAAACTGAAAACCAGGGTCAAGGTGAAGGACAGGAACAAGGCGATGGTCAGGGCGACAACAATGCCGAAGGTCAACAGGGACAGGGACAACAAGGGCAAGGCAACCAGTCAGGCCAACAGGGCCAGAACGGCTCATCCGGTAGCTCACCATCCTCTTCATCTTCCGGTCGGTTGGGTGGCAACTCAACATGGGGTCCTAGCAGCGGAGAGGCCACTGAATCTGACATACCGATTAACAATGGTCAGGCTCAACTGATTGAAGAGTCGATCAGACAACTGCAGGGACTTACAGATTCACCACTGGATGGATTATCCGAACAAACAATTCAGGATCTGAACGCGCTCACCGAAGAAATTAAGATTGGTAGCGATGCCGAGAATAATCGTCGTATAGAAGCCAACGTAAAGCTCCTGTTGCGTCAACTCGAACAGCTTGAACTGCAAATCTATAACGAGAGTAAAGATATTCAGGTCACGCGTTCAAAGCAACGCATTGCAGATCCGGATGGCTTTGATAATCAAACCGCAGACTACTTCCGACGCCTTAGTGAACCCACCGGATCATAGCCCTACTGAATCCGATTCAGGCAGTCAAACAGTCCGGCAGGCAAGGCAGGTAGCAAACATACATGTCAGATAAAGCTCGGCTGCGGTCATTTGATCCAATCACTCCTGCGGGCTGCAGATGCCTGATACTGGGCTCGATGCCCGGCACTGCTTCGCTCGATGCCGACCAATACTATGCACATCCGCGTAACGGCTTCTGGAAAATTCTGCAATCAATCTTCGGCGGCAATATAAAATCCTATCCACAACGCCTGCAGATACTCGAAAATAGTAAAATTGCACTTTGGGATACGCTTAAGTATTGCCACAGACCAGGAAGCCTTGATGCAAATATCGATAAAGCTTCAGTTGAATGCAACGACTTTTACACCCTCCTTAGGCAGTACCCGACAATAGAGCTGATCGGTTTTAACGGCAAGGCAGCTGAAAAGTGGTTCCGCAAACTTGTCCTACCCTCATTTGCGACAATCCAACCCTCTACACCTGAGACACTCACCGCGGAGAACTTTAAAATGGTGTCTCTGCCCTCAAGCAGCCCGGCAATGGCCATGCTCTCGCTGGATGAAAAAACCATGCGTTGGCGGGATGCGTTAACAC
Source organism: uncultured Granulosicoccaceae bacterium (assembly GCA_938020525.1). Lineage (GTDB taxonomy): Bacteria > Pseudomonadota > Gammaproteobacteria > Granulosicoccales > Granulosicoccaceae. The sequence continues at coordinate 19,587 of CALIHW010000050.1, forward strand.
AAATTATACCGTCAAAGTGACCGCAAGTCAGACAGCACTACAACAATCTGGTCAAGTCTGAAATTCGGGCAAAGTTCTCCATTTTCACAGTGTTCACACCTACAGAATGGTATAGAAATGGCAGGTGTAGTAGATTAGCCGTACGTCACAGTGCTTACGTCATGCATCTACCCTCCTCGATAAAACAAAGGGAACTGAAATCATCAACCAGACATCGGTTAATGATCGTTCTGCTGATCCTGTTAGTAATTGCAAGTACCGCGGTCGTAAGGCTTTTGTGGAAGGAGTACAGGTATCACAGTGAAAGACTATCGAATGCGCAACAACAGCTGGTTACCGCACAGCTGCTACTCAAAACCAATGCACCGGTAGATGCAGCGGCCTTGTGGAAGCTACATTGGACCACCAGCCAATCAGACTTTGCAGCTTATCAGAACAAAGAATTGTGGCCTCGGCTTCACCTGCTCTACAACAATCATCCCTACAGGCTGAACGAACGGCTTGAAGAAATTGGCAGTATTGCAAACGATATTGACCAGCCCCCAGCCCGCCAACTAATTAATACAACGCTGGTGAGTGGATTAAGAGCAGTTGTCAATGACCTGCAAATGAACCCACCGGCGCATGCCTCAAAACTAAAACTCATAACAATTTCTATCGTCCCGGCTTTTTTCTTATGGGTGCTGGTTTATCATTGGATTGTATATCGCAGGTTGAAAGACAAGTCAGTGCAGATTGCAGGTGAGTTGCAAGTCAAGCGAAATCAACTTGAGAACCTTACCTATAACGATCCACTGACGGAAACATCAAACAGAAAAGCAATAACTGAGTTTTTATCTCGCTACCAGCAAAGCGGTAGAGCTGACGAGTTTGTAGCGCTCGCAATACTTGACCTCGATTACTTCCAGCAAATAAACGATGTCTTCGGCTACTTCGCAGGAGATGCCGTATTAAGAGAGGTTGCAGAACGTATTGGCCATGAACTTAGAGATGATGATCGGCTCGGCAGACTCGACGCGGATCGATACGCCCTTGTGCTGTGCGATTTAACTTCGCCAAAAAATGCCGAAGAGGTTATTAATAGAATCCAACAGGTGGTCTGCCACCCTATTCACTACCAGAAGAATACCTTGAACATCACGTGCACAGTTGGCGCTGCAGTGCAACGTGCAGACACAATAGAGATTGCCGATCTATTCAAGCTCAGTGATCAGGCTTTGTTTCAGGCAAAGCAGCACCGACGCGGCTCTATCCTACTGCTGTCAGATCAACAGCAGGCTGCACTTGGCAGACAAAGACAAATTATCAATACACTGAAGAACAAACCACCGGAGGAAATTTTCGGCCTCGTCTACCAGCCAATCGTGGATATGCAAACCCGCCGCATCACCGGTTGTGAATGCCTGTTGCGCTGGACCGCAGATCAACCGGAACACCTTGGCGCTGCCGAATTGGTGCCGATACTCGAGATGTTTGGAGATATCAACGAAGTCGGCATGTGGGTTTTGAATACCAGTATGAAGCAGTTGCAGAGCTGGCAATCACGCTATCATCTCAAAGATTTTGTTATGTCGGTTAACTTATCCGCCAGGCAAATAGAATCTGATGAATTTGCCAGCACCCTGGCTTCTATCGTTCACGACATGAACCTGCAACCGCATAACATTGCACTGGAGCTAACAGAGACCGTCGCGATCAAACACCTGGAAGCCGGTCGCCATCAGCTCGCGCAACTGCGCAACAACGGATTTAACATCTCTCTGGACGACTTTGGCACAGGCTATTCATCACTTCAGTATTTGAAAAATATGCCTGCATCTTCGGTCAAGATTGATCAATCGTTTGTACAGGAAATGCTAAACGATGAACGCGATATGGCTATTGTAAAAGGCGCAATTGATATCGCCTCCGCCATTGGCCTGTTGGTTATCGCAGAAGGTATCGATACTGCTCAACAGGCAGAGTGCATACAGAAACTGGGTTGCCATAAAGGCCAGGGATTTCTATTCTCACGGCCGCTCACAGCGACCGAATTCGAGTATCAACTTTCACCCCGTGAGGCCACGGCGGGGAACAATTTCAACAACCCGTCAGCCGCCTGAGTTAGCCGCTGAGTTAACTTGAAAAGTACCGTATATTTAGGGTGTTAGCTACCCGGGAAGTATAAGTATTTTACATCGGTCGTAACCAAGACCGATGATATTCGGTGATACAATCCCAACACGGTTTGAAGCTCGATAATCCGTTCTCTTTCCAGATTTGCTATAAGGTAAGAGCTTCACTGCCAGCAGGTTCAGCCGTTTGGTTAACTGCGGCAGAAACCAACCGCTTACGGTAAAACTTAATCATTTTCCGCACATACTATTGCAGCTTGACTGTTGCATTCTTGTTACAAGAAGGTGTCAGCAATTACTTGCGGAAATAGCACAACCACTCAGGGGTTTTATATATGTCATTTAACATTATGGATATGGTCAAAGGCCAGATCAGCGACCAGCTAGTAGGTCAGATCGGAGGCCTGCTCGGCGAGAGCCCGGATAAAACTCGCAACGCCGTTGACAGTGCGTTGCCAACGCTGCTGGCCGGAATCGGCGAATCAGCCCAGGATGCCAATGGCGCCGATGCTCTTTTTAATCTGGTGAATCGTCAGGATGACAGCGTAGTTGATAACATAGGCTCTATGATTGGCAGCAACCAGTCATCTGAATTAATCGAATCCGGAACTCGCGGCCTTGGTTCCATGCTGGGCAGCAATGGTGTAACAAGCATGATCAGCGGCCTGGCAGGTCACACCGGGCTGGGTAAAGGTTCGGCAGGCTCCCTTCTGGGTTTGATGGCCCCGATGGTCGTCGGTCAGCTGAAACGTAAAGTCGGTGCAGACGGCCTTAACGCATCAGGCCTCGCCAGCATGCTGAAAAGCCAGGGCAGCAACATCTCAGCTGCAATGCCGTCGGGCATGCTTAGCCAACTGGAAGCTTCAGGCTTCGGTGAAGCAAGAACACACGGCGGTGGATTCACAGGCGGTAAAGTCGCGGCTGGCGCTGCTGCCGCAACTGCCGGTGTAGCAGCAGCTGCGGGTACCGTTGGCCGAGGAGCAAGTAATGCTGCTAGTGCCGCCGGTGACGCTGCACGTGGTGCGGTAAGCGGTGTAACTAACACCGCTGGTAACGTTGCAGGTTCCGCTGGTGATGCCGCACGTGGAGCTGCAGGTAGAGTTTCTAATGCCGCTGGCAACGTAGCTGGCTCAGCCGGTGATGCTGCACGCGGTGCAGCAGGTAGAGTATCTGATGCTGCCGGCAGTGTAGCTGGCTCAGCCGGTGATGCTGCACGCGGTGCAGCGGGTAGAGTTTCTGATGCTGCTGGCAACGTAGCCAGTTCAGCCGGTGATGCTGCACGCGGTGCAGCAGATAGTGCAAGAGGCGCTGTCGGTGGTGCCGCTGATGCAGCCAGAAACACAGCAGGAGCTGCAGGGCGTGGCGTGAGCAACGCTGCAGGTGCAGCAACTGGCGCGGCGGCTAACGCCGGGCGCTCTGTTTCAAACGCAGCTGGTAACGCTGTTGACCGTACTAAAGATGCAGCTGGCTCGGTGAGTAGAACAGCAGGTAACACGGCACAGGGTGCTGCCAATTCTGCACGTGGAGCAGCAAGCTCTGCTACCGGTGCAGTAGGCAGAGGTGTAGACGCAGCAGGCAACAAAGTTGGTGGTGCAGTGGACAGCGCTCGTGGTGCCGCTAACAACGCTACTCGCAGCTCGTCAGAATCACGTCGCCCTGAAGGCACTGCACGCCCCTCGGCTGGCAGCAGTACCGCACGCAGTTCTTCCACATCTACCCGGGTTGAAGAGCCGGTTAAAAGTGGCGGTGGATTATGGAAGTGGTTACTGCCACTGGCACTCGCAGCACTCGCCTGGTTCGGCTTCAAGGGTCTTAACAAAGACGCAGAAATGGAACCAGCTACCGCTACAGAAGCAGCTTCGGACGCTGCTGATGCAGCTTCAAGTGCCGCAGAAACTGCAACCGATGCGGCCTCTGATGCTACAGAAGCTGCAACCGATGCTGTATCTGATGCTGCAGACTCGGCAACCGACGCAGCAAGCTCTGCTGCTGGTGCAGTTACAGGTGCTGCGGGTGAACTCACCAGCAAGTTTGGTGACTTCTTTGGCTCTACAGGCGAAACCCTTGGTGGGATCACTGACGCAGACAGCGCGACAGCCGCCCTGCCAAAGCTTGAAGAAGCGAAATCTTCACTTGATGGGCTAAGCGGCATGCTTTCAGGTGCAGATGACTCGATTAAGTCCGCGGCTGGTGGTGCAATCGGTAAAGGCATGGAGTCTCTCGGTCCCGTGGTCGAGAAGCTTCAGGGTAACGAGGGCATCTGGGGTGTACTGGAGCCAGTAGTCGGTCCAATGATGGAAACACTTAAAGGCCTGGGCGGTTAATACCCTGCCGAAGTTCGTTTAAATGAGGCCCCGCATTCGCGGGGCTTTTTTTTGGTGCGCCGAGCATGGCGCGAAGCGCCATGGTTGGCGTTTATAAGTGGTAAGTGAAAGCGAACCACGAAGTGACTTGGAGGTGAAAGTCCTCTGGGAGCCTTGATAACAGGAACCCCTAGCTGAACAGC
>CALIHW010000051.1 GCA_938020525.1 uncultured Granulosicoccaceae bacterium
TATTTTAATGCATGTCCCCGAAGCCAAGTCACTCTCCCTTTTGGGAGAGCCCAATGCGTAGTTTGCATTGGGAGAGGGATACTTTTGACAATAAATTCAAAATTTAAGCTCGAAGTCTTATTGAATATCTAACCAGACACACCCCTCTTCCGGCGCAAACTACACGCCGGATTCCCCCAGCGAGAATGACAAAAGCGGCACTGGTTAAGGTCATGTGATAGTCACTAAAACCTTTGACGACACCCTCTAAAGGCAGCGCTCAAGTGAAATCTCCAGTACCGGTGGCTCTAACGTATCACTCGACTGGAATGATACATCGTTGCCATTAGCCTGTTGCAGAATAAAGGTGGTGTCGCCAGAAATGGCTGTGGCATTGAGAGAAAACGAATAGCTAACTCCTGCGGCCCAATCACTCTCTGCAGATCCTGCCAATGCACCAGTCGGCACCGTCAGGCTGCCGCCCTCTTCGTTCCAGTCAAAGTTTGCAATAGAAGAAACAGTTAGAAGCCCGTCTCCAGCATCAGTTCCAACGGTTAAATCCAAACGCGCTTCTGTTATCTCACCCTGACTTTCATCAAATTGAAAACGAATCAGACTAACTCGGCGATTGGAGTCCACTTGCAAACGATTGTTGTTCAATATTCTTGAATTCTGAACATAAGCATCATCAGTCAGATTTGCAACCACAGTTTCTGTGACAGGTGTGCACTGAATCGCAGCACTAAACGGGTCTGTCCCCTGTTCCAGTTCCAGGTAATTTTGTATACCGTCGTTGTCGGCATCGTGGTCTGTAGAAAAACCTTGCAGTTGCAACGTGCCATTTTCTATCGGTATTACAGTTCCACTGAATGTCGCAAGAACCAATGCTGTTCCTTGAACAGTATCCATGATCTGCGCATCCAGACTTATCGAGCGCCCTGGCTCAGCACTACCTGTTGCAGTGTAGGAATTGCCCGTACGATTTAAAACGGTGTTTTGCCCGTCCACTTCGAGAGTAGCAAACACAGACTGCGGGGTTGCGATCTCTGCTGGCACATCAAACAACACCACATACGGGATACGAGTTGATACCGGACCATCCAATATATTCGTACCGGCAATCAACTCTTCTGCGTTACTAACTCCATCGGCATCCTGATCGTTGTCCAGGGTCCAGCCTGCGCCGGTGAAAACAACCAGTGCGCTGTTTTGTGTATTGAACTGTGTACCGGATACCTGTCGAACCGCCTGCTGACCGATCGTCAGACTTTGTCCGGTGACACTCTCCACCAAACGCATCTCGACTGTTAGACTATCTTGCTTCAAAACACTAAAGGTATGTCTAAACTGCCCGGTATCTGCACCTACAGCAACCGAATCATTATCTACTGTTCCTACAATCTGATAGTTGGTAAAACCAGCTGAGTTTAGTGCCATTGGTAGTTCTGCGAAGACTTCGATCTGGACTAATTCAGGCGACTGGCCGGGGTCCAGCGGACTGGTATTGTACTGTCGCTCAATAATATTACTGGCAGCATCACCATCAAAATCGAAAGAACTATAATCGTAGTCTTCTCGCAATAACGAAAGCGAAGTATCAGTCGAGTCAGTAGTAACTGATTTTTCTGCTCTGGCGAGGGTCAGTTGCTGACCTGAAAACAATTCAACATAGTCAATTCGAACCGTGAACATCGATTGTGCCGGCACAGAAATTTGCCCGCTAAAACGCCCTTCACTATTTTGCTGAAGTTGCGTCTCAACCCCATTGACACTAGCGATAACACGGATTGCGGCAGGATCGATTTCTTCTATTACACGCAGGCGCTGCGGTAACGGCACGTCAATGTTTGAACCATCGACGACAAGCTGGTCATGTATTGGTTTTTCTTGCGAGTCACATGCACTTACAAAAAGAAGAGCGATTATCGCAAGCTGTCGCCATAGTTGCCGGATTTCTCGTAACACGAATAACTCTCATCAGTCAGGTGCCCGTGCCACTATCCAGACTGGTATGTGAGTAACCCTTCTTTCTGCAACTTGTACTGGTAACGCTCTATTCGACGCTAGGCAAATCACTGATTACGGTAAGCGTTACAGTACCCGGGGTAGTGGGAACAGGTGTTTCCGATGGCGGATCATCATCAGAACTTCCGCCAGCCAATGTACCCAATGCAAGCAAGGCACCAATACCCAGCAATATCCCGACAGGACCTACACTAACCCCCTCATTTTGCGGTACAGATTCAGCTTCAGGTCGGGCAATCGCGATTTCAGGCGCGATTTCAGGCGCGGATTCAGCTGGCACAATGACCGGGGCTGTGAGAGGCAGTACAATCGGCGCATAGTCAAAACCGCGATTGGTGATATTGCCAGACATATCAATCGCTTCAATGTAGTATTGCAATCCTGAATACGCGTTATTAGACGTTTCAACCGCGATCATATACTCACCGATAGAATCGATCAGTGGGCGCATGTTCAGTGATTGAAACTGCCCTGTGTCACTTTGACGATAGTACAAAACCACCTCTTCTACGCCAAAGTCATCTGATACTCTTGCCAGGAATGTTTGTAGTTCCCCGGCCACCCCAGAATCCAGCTGACGATGAATGAGAACCGGTGGTTCAGAGTCATCCACCTGAGCAACCGCACCAGCGAACGGTGCGAAGGTAAGAGACAGGCAAAGTAATATCGCAAGACCCTGAGAACCGGCACGACGCATTGATTTCAACATGGCTGACACCTGACAAATGACCTCTCAATGGTGCACTATATGACAAATACTGCAAGTCACCATAATGACGCCAAAGAGAATTAACAATAATTGTTGTGCAAAATTCGCCGCACAGATGCCATGCACAATAAGGCTGCTGTCTCAGAATCAACAATTCAGGAATGGTAAAAAGCCTTACTTGCTAAACGAGCCCCCAACTAATCACACTGACTGAGCGCCGTTTAGCACATGCATAATTCCGGGGAGCTGTTTTTAGGCAAATGGTTTCAGGTAAAGAGGGACTTCAGCTCAAAGTCCGGATCGGCTGCTTGTTCAGGTGTCGGACTTCTCTGCTCTGAGATCAGTTTGCGCGCCATCATATGATCTCGCGGACTGTTAACCGAATCTACACACTGCAACTTGCCATTGCCATAATGAAAAACAGAAAAACTGTTGCTGCCGGCCGGGACACTATCCTGATTGCCGCCCTGGTCAGTACCCTGGCCGTTAACCTGGCCGTTACGCTGCACAAAGAGATCTGCATTATCCGATAAGCCAGCCATCTGCAAACTATGCTCACCCTGATCAGACCAGAACCAGGGTACCGAATGATATGGCCTTCTATTGCCCGCAATCACACTCGCAGCAGTGCGAGCCTGATCAGTGGCGTTTTGCACGGACTCGAGCCTTACAAACTTATTACTGTAAAACGGATTAGGATGCATGGCGCAGTCACCTATCGCGTAAACTCCGGAGAATGAAGTCTCACAAAATTCATTGACCAGGATCCCGTTATCGCATTCGATGCCAGCCGCCATGGCCAGCTCACTATTTGGAACAACCCCGATACCGATAATCAGCAGATCACAATCTATTTCTTCACCACCGGCGGTAACGACCTTGCTTACCCTTGAGCCACCTTCAGTGCTACTCTCTTCGGCTCTGTCAACAGAATCATTAAGTCGGATATCAATACCATTAGAACGATGGGTTTGCTCGAACCAGGAAGACACGTTGGGCGATACTGCTCTGGCCATTACACGGTCTGCCATATCGAAGACTGTGACTTTTTTACCTGCCGAATTAGCATTCGCCGCGATTTCAAGACCAATAAACCCTGCACCTATAATTACTACATTCCTTGCTGCACCGAGTTCAATCTTCAAGCTACGTGCCTGTTGAACATCTCTTAGTACATGCACACCATTGAGTTCGGCACCAGGAATTTGCAATGATCTTGGTCTCGCCCCCGTAGCGATAATCAATGACTGGTAATTTATCTGTGCAGCCTGGGTAACTACGGATCGATTTTCAAGATCGATTCCACTTACACGGCAATTAAGCTCAACCTGTACATTTTTAGATTCATAGAAACTGACCGGACGCATCGCGAGCTTTTCGTCATCAGTTTCACCAGTAAGATATGATTTTGACAGCGGTGGGCGATGATATGGGAAATCCGCCTCTTCGCTTAACATCAAAATCGGGGTCGTGACTTTTTCTTTACGCAGAGCAAGACATGCTTGCACAGCAGCCTGACCGCCGCCAACGATTACCAACGGCGAAGAAGATTCCAGCGCCAACTAGTTTTGCTCAGCAGGAAGGCTAACTTCTATTCCATCGAGCTCATCGGTCATTTTTATCTGACAGCTAAGGCGACTGGAAGACTTTCTATCCACCGCGGTAAAACCGAGCATTTCATCTTCGTCACTTTCCATCGCTGGCACATTGGCTGTGTAATCTTCTTCGATGAAGCAGTGGCACGTTGCGCACATGCAAGAGCCGCCACATTCTGCCTCTATACCATCAATATTATTTGAAATGGCTATTTCCATCAGGCTGATGCCGTTCTTGCCCTCTACCTCATGGCGGGTACCGTCGGCATCGATGAATGTAACTTTTGGCATGGGAGTTTCTCGCAAATAATCCGAACGCGAATAGTAATCCAGTCATGCAGAAATGTGTATCACCAAGCGTTCGCTTTTTGCTAACAATTGAGCATTAAATTGGTAACACAGGTAACTTAATGACATTCTATTGTGACACGCTCGCTGTTGCGGGTGAAAACGACGGCTGAATCGCCAGTAGCGGTGCGTTGACACCCTCACTGCTCACTATTACCTCCTCCGTGCCATCCTCTGAGCCAGCCGAGAACACTACTGCCTCACTTTGCTGTACGCGGTGACTGCTAAGCACCTCTGGTTTGCGCGAAAACGCATCAGCCCAGGATTCCGCACTTCGTCGTTTGAACAGATACACATGTCGATAATTTGCAACCACCGCAGTGCGATTGTCCGCACTGATATCAGCCGCAGTTGCCTCATACAAAATTCGAGCGGCGAAAAGTCTCTCCCACCAGACATCGTCCTTCGTTGGATATAGTTCCGCCAACTGCCCTACCCTTGTAGCAATCAGCTTCTCACTCGCAATCGGATGATGGCCTGCAACAAGCGGCAATGTATAAATACCGGGATCCGCACCATCTTTGGCAATGAGATATATTTTGCCTTCATTCGGAGAGACTGCCATTGATTCAACATTCCTCCTTCCGTCCTGATAGGTGAAGTCGATACGCTTGAACAATTCGAGCTCCGAAGGCAGATTGTTCAGGTCCGGCTGCTTAAATATATAGATTGTACTAACCCGATGCCGCTCAACGTTATCACCGGTTTCAGCGACCGCCACCCAGTTTTCACCGTTGTAGGCATAAGACGATAAATCTTCCCAATCCCTGTTTCTCAAAGGCAGATTAATCGCCGCCAGATGCGCTCCGTTACCATCAAGCGCAAAAAGTTGCGGTTGATTACCGCTGTCGTTTATTGCCCAATATTTATCCCGCTCACCCAGTATCGCGGCGAGCCCGCTTAGCTCTCTTACCTGAGGTGATTGTATATTTCCACGCAGGTACGTCGCAGCACCTGACGCCGAATAAAATGATGTCCCACTGGATACATCATTGAGGGCAGTCACCGCTGGCTGCAACCTTACATCATGCAACACAGAGTGAATCGAGTTAGCCTTAAGCCAGATCCGCTCCGCTCTGTCGCTTTGTTGCTGCAAAGAACAGCCACTCATAAGCAAAATGATTAAAAGTGGCCATACATTCCGTAGATGCATTTTACTGGAAACGCTTTTTTATTTTAGATGGGTTACTAATTTCAATCTGATTACGCTTGCAATATTCGCTGAATACTTCACCAGACTCCCATACACTGCAACGCGAGTTACCAAAAATAAATCACTCTACAACAACAGCATACCTTAAAATGGCTAATCATCACTGGCAGGTTTGTGATCATCACGGCGTTTACCAGAACTGTCTCCCTGACTATCCACGTCGCCACCTGCTTTGGTACTTGCCTTAGACTTAGCACTGCTAAAAGGCACTACGTTTGGAGCGGTTATTATACCGTGCCCTTTCCGCGCAGCGACGGCAGCCGGTACTGAAATACGCATTGGGGAATCCGGTGCACGTTTCTCAAACACGCGCTCGATCTCACCATCGCCATATAGTGTGACAATGTCCCCGGAACGCAGCTCCATTGCACCAGACACACCGATAACCGCAGGCATATCGTACTCGGCTGCGAGTTGTTGCGCGATCGAATCGACAGCGCTTGCATCTTCGATAATTGCTTTAGCGAGCACGAGCTGATCACGCCATGAGTCGCAGATTTTCTCAGCAACAAGAATCTCGCCTTCCCTTACATACGGGAGCTCAGCTTCGTTTCGAATCACATGCACGATGCCGCTCACCGCATGCACACCTTCCGCTCGAGTACCGTACAGTTTTACTACCCGATTAGTGTCTTTAATCTTATTCATTATTCTCGTACAATTTTAGTAAGCTCTGATTTCTAGAATCAAATAATCTTGCAATTAGGTGCTAGGCAGCTTTTGCCTGGTCAGAATCTCCGCAACGATCCTTACTTGACCAATGCAGCATCTTCTCTTCAAATAAGTCTGGCTCAAACGGCTTTGATAGATAATCGTCCATTCCAGCAGCAAGGCACTTTTCTGCATCGCCTGACATTGCGTTAGCGGTAAGTGCAATAATCGGTATCGCCGAGACTCCTTTGTTGCTGTGCTTACGAATTCTTTGTGTTGCTTCATAACCGTCCATTTCCGGCATTTGGCAATCCATCAAAATTACGTCGTACAAGGAGTCTTCGAGTGCTTCAAGAGCAAGCCTGCCATTGTCCGCTGTATCTACATCGTAGCCCAGGCTCTCAAGCATACCGAGTGCCACCATCTGGTTTATTTCGTTATCTTCAACAACCAGTACTCGACCACCTGCTTCAGCAGTGACAGTCTGAGTTTGATCGATCTTCTTAGCCATTGCGTCTACACCGGCAATCAGATCGCCCAATATACTGTGCAATGAATCCAATCTGACCGGCTTCGTCAGATGCGCACCGACCCTTGCATTATTATTCGCTAGCAAATCCTGAGACTGACTGCTCATATATACAAGTGACATAACCTTCAAGTCATTAAGATCAGAATTGTTTGCCAATGCATCAACAAATCGAACACCAGTCATATCCGCGAGATTCGACGACACTAGAACTGCATCAAGCTGACCACCTGTTTGAGTAAGATGGGCAAGCCCCTTCACGCCAGAGTCATAAGCATTGACCTTGGCACCCAGTGCTTCAAGGCATTCACACAGTCTGTTGCGAGAGGTCTCGTTGCCTTCCAGCAACAATATTTTGGCACCCACGAGTCGGTTGAATACTTTTGGTTCGGAAGCCTCATCACAAGCCCGAAACGGTATGGTGAACCCAAATGTACTGCCTTTACCGGGTTCAGAGGTCACCGTGATTTTCCCACCCAGACCTTCAACCAGTTGCTTGGAGATTGACAGTCCCAGACCAGTACCACCAAATTGCCGCGTGGTTGAGCCATCAGCCTGAGCAAAAGACTCAAAGATTGCATCGATAGCACTCTCATCAATGCCCACACCACTATCCTGAACCTGAAAAGACACCACCCCGGCAGATGGATCAACATAGGCAGTACGAACGACAATCTCACCCTCTTTGGTAAACTTGATCGCATTACCCATGAGGTTCGTCAATACCTGGCGCAGTCGCGTTGGATCGCCATTAACCATAACCGGAATTGTAAAATCAAGATCAGTTACCAACTCCAGATTCTTAGTATGTGCCTGTGTTGCAAGTGCGCTGCAAGTGTCTTCTACCAGCGCCAGTAGGTTAAAGTCGATCGTTTCATACTCCAAACGACCGGCCTCTATTTTTGAAAAATCCAGAATATCATTAATTAGATTCAGCAAATTCTTTCCGGAAGATACGGCGGTATCCACACAGTCCGATTGACTTGTATCAAGTTCCGTTTTGCTGAGCAGATTCAACATTCCCAGTACACCGTTCATAGGTGTTCTGAGCTCATGACTCATATTGGCAAGAAATTCAGATTTAGACTTAGATGTTTCCTCAAGCTCTTTCTCACGTGCTTGCTTAAGCTCAATAAGGTTACCTAACTCATTTACTGTATCTGCCAGTTCGTCAAGCTCGCGTGCAGCTTGTACGTTTATTGGTTCACCATGCTTGTCCATCTGAATTTCTACAAGCTTGTTATGAATAGCACGAATTGGTGCAATTACCAGACGCATAACGACAAGCATCACGATCAATGCAATTATCGAGAAAGCGGTAATCGTATAAGCCCAGATCTTATTCACATGATCACGTACTGTCTGACGTTGTACACTAGCATCCCAGACAATAGAAATCGTACCAAATGATTCCCCCTCAAAAATCACATCCTGTTCGAAGGGTATTTTTAACGAATCAGGAATAGATTGACCACTATTATATGCAGACAGTACTTGGTTGTACTCATTGACAATAGAGAGTGCATGGATTTCCGGATCTAGCTCTATTGACTGAGCCACAATGGTTTCCAGCACAGGTGTATCTTCACTCAGTACCGCATCAAGTGACGTAGCAAACAGCATACTGAATGTCTTCTGACTATGCCTTTGAAAACTATCTTCTAAAGTACGGGTTTGCACCGTACGCATATATTCACCAGTAATATAAGCAACAGTTGCGAAGGTCAGAGTAAGACTCACAAGCAGCAAGCTCTGTAACTTATATTTTTTTATTAATTGTACTGGCATATCCACTCCGCCTTTCGACTACGCTATTATTTTCTATTTCGCGAAATCGGTTACGACAACATATTGTTGCTATTTTTTTACTGTTTTTTTCTTACTGGATGCAAGCACCCACTCTACCCGATCGTTATTTACATCACTAAAGAAACGATGATTCATACTCATAGATCCTGCAACCGCCCAAAAATCTTCATCTCTTCCTTTAATAAACCCGTTAAAATCCAAAGACGCCATCACATCAGATTTTTCAATCTCAAGCAGGCTAATCTTTAGGGCAGCGTAGACCTCCGGATCAATGCCAGGTCTTGTTACCCACGGCTTGGATACCATAGGGAATCTGGCTAACTCACGAATTTTTGCTCCTTCCGCAAGCATGCGCCTGAAAGTCGCTTCTGACATCGCCCCTGCAGCAAAGTCTCCCACACTGACTTTGGCTGCCACAATATCATGTCGTCCCAGGTACTCATATCGGCCCAAGTCTTTAGCCAAAATACCATGGCGCATAAGAAACTGCTGAACCATATAGCGACCGCTTGTAGATCGCATGTCTCCAAACGCGAAAGACTCACCCTTTAGATCAGAAATATTTTCTATAGAGCTGTACAAACCGGTAGCAATAATTCCGTTAACTTCTTTCGTTCGATTCTTGCTTTCAATCGCGAGAATTTGTATTTCCGGAATCTCGCTCTTTGCTTCTACATAGGTCGCCGGACCAAATTGAGCGAAATCTACTTTACCATCCGCCAGATACTCAATACCCTTCAGATTACTCTTAGCTATTTGCATGCGTATTCGAACTTTCTTACCAAGACGATTCGATACCTTTTGCTCAAGCAATGAAATTATCGGCCGGAACTTGCGCACCATGGCAGAAGGTTTACTGGAAGTGTATAGCCCGATGCTTAATGTGAGCTCCTCGCTATTTTCTTCAGCGGCAGTGGCACTGTTTAAAGTAACCAGCAGACTGAGCACCAGAGTGACGATGAATTTTGAAAACAGATTTTTCATTGCTTATCAGCTCGAATTGATTGATTGCCAGACCCGATTGGTCCGGGTATCTCCAACGCCCCCACTGTGTCGGCATGAATCAGAAACTATTGAGTAAAAGTACTAAGTACCTGTTATTGCCCACCCAATGCCTGCTGTGCGTCAATAATTCACGAATGCCAAATCAAGCAATCACAAGAAGTTGTCGATGCACGTTATACATGGAAGAACCGACTGGACTGCATGCTGTCTGTCATACAACCTGGACTAAGACAAATATTATCTATGAGTGACACAGGCAACAAAGACGAACCGTCTAAAGTGATGGACTGCGCCCCGCGCGCGGAGGTCGACCCTGTGCGCCTGCAAGAAAAGATCCTCAGATTGCAATCCGAGCTTGATACTGCAACCTCCAAACTGGATTCCGAGTCTGAAAGAGCAAATTCAGCTGAATCTATGAAGAGTCGATTTCTTGCCAATGTCAGTCACGAAATTAGAACACCGATGAATGGAATCCTCGGAATGACTGAGCTTTTGCTCAATACAAAACTCACTGATCAGCAGTTGAAGTTCACCAGCTCAATCGCACGATCAACAGAATCACTGCTATTTGTCGTCAACGATATGCTTGATTTTTCCGGTTTACATCATGGAAAGCTGGATCTTGAAGAGAATGTTTTCTTTTTTAGTAAGCTGCTGCAAGAGGTTTGTGATCAATACACAGATAAGGCAACAGCGAAGAATATCTCTTTAATCTGCAATACCCGACCTCAATTACAAGCTCCGGTTATGGGAGATGAATTTCGTATAAAACAAATCATCTCTAACCTAATAGACAATGCTATAAAATTCACAGAACAAGGTAGTGTCACTGTCCGGGAGGAAACTGACTCTGAACCTGGCGTCTTTAAAGTATCAATAGAAGATACAGGCGAAGGCATTGCAGCAGACCGACAGTCTGAAATATTTAAATCCTTCGCCCAGGCAGACAATTCCAGCACCAGAAAATATGGTGGCACCGGATTGGGGCTTGCAATTGCAAATAGACTTGCCCAATTAATGGGCGGCGATATTGAGATGCAAAGTGAACCAGGCCGTGGGTCAAAATTCACATTTAGTTGCAGACTCAATGAAGGTACCAACGAATATATAAACAAAATTGGTAAGAATCTGCTCGCCGGAACTCGCGCACTCGTAGTCGACGACACTGAGACAAATCTGGAGATACTATCACTTCAACTACAGCAGTGGGATCTTGAAGTTCAAACAGCTAACTCGGGTCAGGCAGCACTTGATATTTTAGATACAGCCGCAAAAAACAATGTCCCGTTTCAACTTGCAATACTTGACTTAAATATGCCCAATATGGATGGCCTTGAACTCGCCAGACGCATTCAAGATCAGGACTATGCCGATCAGCTTCGTGTAATGATGCTGACTTCTTCTGTTATCAACTTAAATGAACAGGATCTCAAAGAGCACGGTATTGTCAAATCAATGATGAAACCTGCCAGACAGGCGCTTCTATACGATTCACTGAATCGGATAATTCAAGGCGACAAAACTCCTGCTCCATTGCCTGCTCCGACAAATAACACCCGCATCCTGTTGACCGAGGATGATCCGATCAATCAGGAAGTCGCGACTACCATGCTTGAATCGATGGGTTACGAAGTAATTGTTGCCAATAATGGCGCCGACGCTGTTGATACAATTCTGCAGGATGACAACATCGATCTTATTCTGATGGATTGCCAAATGCCAGTCATGGATGGATTCAATGCGACTCGGGCAATACGCGATAAGAAAGTAAAAACACCAATCATTGCCCTCACTGCAAATGCCATGCAGGGGGATAGAGATCTATGTCTCGACGCCGGGATGGATGACTATTTGACCAAACCGATATTTCAAACAGATCTCTCTCGAGTCGTACAACAATGGGTATCCCGCACATTGGGAGACAAGGACGAACAAACCGGCTGCAATGCCCAAAAATTCAGCAGCCCTGTAGAGGATATTATGAACATCGAAATAGACGAAACGGCGCTTGACGCCATAAGATCACTCCAGCGCCCAGGAAAGCCAGACATTCTTGCACGTATAGTCAATATGTACATAGAGAAGTCACCAGAGCTCATCACATCGATTCAAGAAGGTGTAGCAGCAAATGACTGCGACAAGGTAAAGATGGCAGCACATACATTAAAATCCAGCAGCGCTTATGTAGGTGCTTCCTCTCTTGCGGAAGTTTGTAGTCGCGTTGAGGCTCGAGCGTCTAAAGACGAGCTTGGTGATGCGGCCGACGACATTAATAATATAACAACTGGCTTCACATCCGTAGTTGAGCAGATAAAGAAGTACGCGTAAGCGTCTTGAGGTAAACAGCATGACTGACAGCCAAGAAAATAGCGAAATGCCCAAAGTACTTGTCGTCGACGACGATATGGCAGGCTTGCTCATGGCTTCAGAGGCGCTGACAGCCGCAGGATTTGAAGTACTGGAAGCGGAGGATGGCCAGGAAGGCGTTGAACAATTTAATAAGCATAAACCCGATATCGTTGTCATGGATGTAATCATGCCGCGAATGAATGGTTTCGAAAGTTGTGCAGCAATTAGAAGTAGCGACGGTGGCGAACATGTCCCTATACTGATGATCACTGGACTCGAAGATGTAGAATCAATTCAAAAGGCTTATGAAGCAGGGGCGACCGACTTTGTTACCAAGCCAATAAACTTTTTTTTATTGCCCTATCGGGTGCGGTATATGATGCGTTCGGCAAAGAACGCGGATGATCTACGTGCAAGTCAGCTATTACTCGGTAAAGCACAGCGCATCGCTAAACTCGGTCACTGGGAATGGATTTTGGATTCAGACCGAGTATCTTGGTCAGGTGAGTGCACCAACATCCTTCAATCAGAAACCCTTGGCAATCAACTCAGCAGCTTCCTTAACGCTGTCCATGCTGATGACCGAGGTCATGTTGCAGGCATACTCGAGAGAGCACGATCAGACGCCGGAAAATTTAACTTTGAATTCCGTACCGGTACAAGTGACGCTGGTGAAGACGCTCGCATAATCCACGTAGAGGCAGAGCCCGAAACCAACAACCACATGGTTGGCACAATCCAGGATATTACCGAGCGTACCAATGCCGAGGAACAGATACACAACCTTGCCTATTATGATCTGGTAACTGGTCTGCCGAATCGGGCACATCTGTATGACATGATCGCTCTGGCTCAATCACGCTGCGAAAAGCAATCTTCAAAATTTGCACTTTTATTTCTGGATCTGGATCATTTTAAACAAGTCAATGACACGTTAGGACATAATGCTGGTGATTTATTGTTACGCCAGGTTTCGTCCCGACTTGCGCAGGCGATCAGACAGCGTCCGTCACACTCCGCTTCATCGAAACCGACCAACTGTAATTCCACAGAAGCCATTGCGAGACTCGGTGGTGATGAGTTTGTCGTATTGGTTGACTATATAGACCGTGTAGAGGATGCGGCATTTGTGGCGCGCAGAATTTGCAAAACATTATCTGAAAGTTTTAACCTCGATGGCAACGACGTTAGAATAACAACCACAATCGGCATTAGTTTGTTTCCTGATGACGGCACAACTGCTGACAAACTACTCAAGCACGCCGACGTTGCTATGTATCACGCCAAAGAACAAGGTCGGAACGGATATCAGTTCTACTCAGAGAGTATCCATCAATTTGCGCTTGAGCGCTTTGCAATGGAGCGTGATCTACGCAAAACTCTTGAAACAGATGGGTTTCATCTGGAGTACCAACCGAAAGTATCTATTAAAACAGGTGAGGTCACTGGACTAGAGGCATTGGTGCGATGGGAGCATCCAGAGCGGGGCAGAGTCAGTCCGGTAGATTTTATTCCGCTTGCAGAAGAGACCGGCTTAATTGTGCCCCTGGGAGAGTGGGTATTAAAAACGGCCTGCAAACAGATGGTGAAATGGATCGATGCTGGCATTCAACCTTTAATAATAGCGGTCAACTGTTCAGCAATTCAACTGGTAAGAACCGACATGGCCAAAGTCATCAAAGAGGCGCTCGATTCTACCGGTCTTAATCCGGCATACCTTGAAATAGAATTAACAGAAAGCTTGTTAATGCAAGACGTCGAAGAAGGCATCAAGATTCTTCAGGCACTAAAAGATCTCGGATTGCATGTTTCTATTGATGATTTTGGTACCGGCTTTTCATCACTCAGCTACTTAAAGCGTCTTCCGGTCGATAAGCTCAAAATCGATCAGTCTTTTATCAAGGACCTAACGACAGATCCTGGTGATGCTGCCATTGTTACTTCAATGATCACTCTGGCACACAACCTTGATCTAACAGTCGTCGCAGAAGGTGTTGAAAACGCCGAACAACTTGGATTCCTGCGTGCCGAACGCTGCGATGAAGTTCAGGGCTACTTGATCAGCAAGCCGATGCCAGTCGAGCATTTTACCGGCTGGATGGATGCCCGATTGGCGGACGAAAAGAAAGCCGCCTAGCCTGGAAAATTCACGAAAATAAAGAGGCGAAGGCCTCAAGTGTGTTAAAAGAGCGTTACGACACGTTATTTAGCACACAAAAGACCCTCGCCAATGAAAGATACCACAGAGCAGAGTGTTATTT
>CALIHW010000052.1 GCA_938020525.1 uncultured Granulosicoccaceae bacterium
GAACTTTGGTAAACTTGGTGTTTTACATCGAACATCGGATTTGCTATGTTTCATATGGCAGATTGGGTTGTGATTGAATTGTTTTTCGCAGAATTATTTTATCTCAATTCAATCTGCCATTGCTCCCCATATTTCGGCAAGAATATTATGTACTTATAATTCACCGACAGTGAAATGCAGCTTCCTTCCTCTTTTATGTATTTTACACTGATATACCAGCCTGAAAAACTAACCTGCTAGCTGATTTATGCAACACTCGGGTTAAGTTACTTTATAAAAGTTAAACCACTACGAAGTTGAATTGATGTCTTTATTCGTGCTGTCTGCGGTGCTGTCATTCTGCTCGCCGCTTTCATGTTCGCCGCTGTCATCAGTGGCTTCTTCTGTCGGCGCAACCCAATTGGCATTTTTAACCAGTTCCCCGGTATTAGGAATAACTTGCACACAGCGGTCATCCCATAGTTGCAGCATCTTATAGTCTTTCTTGTTGGTGACGGCTAAACCTGGCAGGCCGTTTTCCTCGAGCCATTTCTGAACTGGTGCTACATGATCTGCAATTGATGCCCGTGCTGTGAAGATCCGCACTTCGATATCCATTTCGGTCCAGCGTTTGACTCTCTCCACCATTAAAGGAATTGGTTTGCCGATGTGCTCATGGCCCTTCCAGCCATCCCATTCTGCAAGTGTGCCGTCAAGGTCGACGCCAATCCATTTGTTTCCGATCCTGCGTTCTTTCTTTTTCTTTGCCATGGATAAATCTTCTGTCATGTGTGTGGTGGCTGCGGGATCCGAGCTTCAGCCGAGGTCAGAGGCTATGCCACTGTTTGAACGAGTTCAAGTTGAATTTCAGAACTTGTGGTGGGTCTGGTCGGCGTCCATGTACTGTAGCGATACTCCTTACCTACACTTAAATTTGCATTCGTCACGTATTCACTGGCCTGCCGGCTACTCCTTTGCGGTGTTGCCATTAGCTTTACCATTACTGCGGGAAAGTATTCTGAGAGCATTGATGTAATCATCCCTGGGTATGCTGGTAGCACCCATTGAAATCAGGTGTTCGGTCGGTAGCTGGCAATCAATCATGTCAAAACGACCGCTCCCGGCAAGTGCGACCAACGCTATCTTTGATGCGTTACTGCGATGGCTGAACATCGATTCTCCAACGAAAACGCGGCCAACAACGATACCGTACAGCCCGCCTACCAGAGTGTTTTCTTCCCAAACCTCAATGGACTCGGCGTGCCCCAGGTTCGCCAGTGCGCAATAGGTGTTGATCATGTCTGGTGTGATCCAGGTGCCGTCTTCGCCGTGTCTGGGTCCGCTGCACGCTTCAATTACAGAGCGGAATTCGCGAGTATTGCTGATTTCGAATTGCTGCTTTTTGATTACTTTTCGCAGACTTCGGCTAATTTTCAGGTCGCCGGGCCAGATGATGCAACGCGGGTCCGGTGACCACCATAAGATTGGTTCTCCTTCTGAATACCAGGGGAAGATACCCTGCTGATAGGCACTCAGCACACGTGCAGGTTTAAGGTTGGCACCGGCCATTAACAATCCATTCGGATCTCGCATTGCGGTATCAATCGGCGGGAACGGTGTGGTGTCGTCTGTGTCACTCAGAAACGGGATCGGCAAACCATTCATAAGCGCGGTTAGCTTTTTTGATCTTCGATTATTATTGCGGGCTTTTTTGTATTTTGTTGGTGTTCTTTTCTAAACGGCAGAAATGTTTGTAACGCCTCGCAGCGTTTTTCCATTAGCGGAGTCTCCTGTTTTAAAAACTGCGCTACCGCTGCACGAAAGTTTTCATCTCTAATGTAATGTGATGACCAGGTCGGGGTTGGGATAAAGCCACGAGCGATTTTATGCTCGCCCTGTGCGCCGGGTTCGAATCGATTAAGGCCATGTTTTATACAATAGTCAATGCCTTGATAATAGCAGGCTTCAAAGTGCAAGCTGTGGAAGTCTTCATGGCAGCCCCAGTAGCGACCGTACAAAGTGTCTTTGCTCTTGAGCATAACCGAACAAGCAACGCGTTCTCCTTCATGGGTGGCGAAGACTATAATAATGTCATCTCCCATGGTTCTACCTATCTCGCAAAAGAACTCGACGTTTAAAGTTGGCGTGCCCCACTTACGGTTGAATGTATCGAGGTAAAAACCAATAACATCACGCCAGTCTTTTTCTTCAAGCTCTTTGCCGTGATGCACAGATAGACTGATATTTTGTTCGGCAACGCGTTTTCTCTCGCGTCGCATATTCTTGCGTTTTTTAGAATTGCAATTTGAAAGAAAATCTTCAAAATCCTTGTAGTCATCATTGACCCATATGTACTGGCAACCCATGCGCCTGAGGTAGTTGTGCTTATCCATCAGCTCAGCCTGATCTTTAATTGGAAAGAGCCAGTGCATACTGGATATGTTCTTTTGGTCGACTACTGCAATGGCGGCTGACAGTAAAGCTGATGCGCATTGATCGTAGTCTTGATCTTCACGAACCAGTAGCCGGGGGCCGGTCGCAGGGGTGAATGGGGCGGCGCAGATCAACTTGGGATAGTAATCAGCACCGCTGCGTTCATAGGCTTCTGCCCATTGAAAGTCAAAAACAAACTCACCGTAAGAGTTTGTTTTTAGATACGTTGGTGCGGCAGCAATTAGCTGGTTTTCGTTATCTTTAAGCAGAATATGATAGGGGTGCCAGCCATACTCGGGAGCAACGCATTGGTTGGATTCCAGTGCGCTGAGAAATTCGTAGCGTACAAATGGGTTGCCGTTGTGTGACAGCGCATTCCAGTCTTCAGAGCGTACTTCAGCAAGCGAACTGCCGACTTCTATCTGGAACTGACTGGTTTTTGTATCAGGCAATGCGCTTCACTAGCTTTTTGCGGCCTTGGTTGAGGCAAGGGCATCCAGATACTTCTCAGCATCTAACGCCGCCATACAACCCGTGCCGGCAGAGGTAATCGCCTGACGATAGATATGATCCATTACGTCACCTGCCGCAAACACACCTTCAACACTGGTAGCGGTGGCGTTGCCACTGAGCCCGCTATTAACTTTGATGTAGCCACCTTCCATTTCTAGCTGCCCTTCAAATATGCCGGTATTCGGGGTGTGGCCGATCGCGATAAATACTCCGTGAAGATCTATGTCTTCGGTTGTATTTTCTTGCGTGTTTTTTATCCGCATGCCGGTGACACCACTGTCATCGCCCAGCACTTCATCAAGGGTGTTGTTCCATTTGATGTTAACAGCGCCTGCGGCTTCTTTTTCGAACAGGTGCTTCTGCATTATTTTTTCCGCACGTAGTTCATCACGACGATGCACGACAACAACTTCTGATGCGATGTTAGATAAATAAAGTGCTTCTTCGACCGCTGTGTTACCACCGCCGATAACAGCGACGCGTTTGCCTTTGTAGAAAAACCCGTCACAGGTCGCACAGGCAGATACGCCTTTGCCTTTGAATGCTTCTTCTGAAGGCAAACCCAGATATCTGGCGCTGGCACCTGTGCTGATAATCAAAGCGTCACAGGTGTATGACTTGGAGTCACCCTTTAGAGTGTATGGCTTCTTGCTGAGGTCAAGTTCGGTGATGTGATCAAAAATGAGTTCTGTCTCGAATCGCTCTGCGTGTTTCTGAAACCGTTCCATCAGTGCCGGCCCCATGACACCGTCGTTATCTGCAGGCCAGTTGTCTACATCAGTTGTGGTCATTAACTGGCCACCTTGCTCCATACCGGTAATGAGTACTGGCTCGAGGTTGGCTCTGGCTGCATAAACTGCGGCTGTGTAACCGGCAGGTCCGGAGCCCAAAATCAATAGTTTACAGTGCTTGGTGTCGCTCATAGCTTGGAGAATGTTCCGCAGGTCAGGGGTGGTGTATTCATGACAATACCTTCACCAGGCTATGTTGTAGCCGGCGAACCACTTAAAATTCTGTATCGTACTGGTATTGTACATCACAGTTAAGTTAGTGGCTGAAGTTGTCTGGAAGTACAGCAGTCACAGGCAGGCGGTTTTGGCTGGAGCTAGCCGCAATTTGGCCGCAATCTAGCCGGTAACTCGGTCGGCGATGGGTCGGTGATGAACAAGAAGATAATGATACCAGTGAGATCCTGGCTGCTTAACAACGGCCCAATAACAGCCACATCGGACAAGCATTGACCACCAAAGCCGTTTCGCAAAAGCGTGGCGCTCGAAAAAAGCGCACCGCTTCGAAAAGTCGGAGTACTACAAGCGGAACTCGCTCTACGGCGAGGTCATCGTCCAAATCTGGCAGTGCCGGTAGTTTGAAGACGCTGGGTACCGGTGCGCTGTCCAATTTAAAAACTCCATCTCGTGGCTCAAAAGTAAAAACGCCGATGGAAGCGGAGATGTCAGCGCGCGCAATGGCGTTGTTCAAACGCGGCCTGCGTGAAGCATTGGCAATACTGGTCGCGGTCATTGCCATATTGATGGTGATCTCCCTGATTACTTTTCATGTCAGTGATCCCGGCTGGTCACATACTGGTGGTTACGGGCAGGTAAGGAATGCAGGTGGAATCTTTGGTGCCTGGTTCGCTGATATTACGATGTTTCTGTTTGGGTACATGGCCTATGTGCTGCCACTCGGGTTTGGACTAATTGGCTGGAATGCTTTTCAAGAGCGTAACGCGGTGACTGTACCGATTTTGATTTTTAGCAGAACAGCTGGATTGTTATTGCTACTGATTACAGCCTGCGGCTTGAGTGATTTGCATGTATTCGTGCATCGGGGAGACCTGCCTATTGGTACATCTGGTGGCGGGGTTCTCGGTACCTGGGTTGCAGGAAACATGGTGGGTGTCATCAATGCGCTTGGTGCCACATTGATCCTATTAGCGTTGTTATTGGGATCAATTAC
Source organism: uncultured Granulosicoccaceae bacterium (assembly GCA_938020525.1). Taxonomy (GTDB): domain Bacteria; phylum Pseudomonadota; class Gammaproteobacteria; order Granulosicoccales; family Granulosicoccaceae. The sequence continues at coordinate 4,885 of CALIHW010000052.1, forward strand.
TTTTGTCACCGGTGTTTCGTGGTTTGCGATCATGGAGCATGTGGGCTCACTTACTTTGCGTACCGCACGCCGGATCAGGGCAGGAGTAACAAACGGTTTTGACAGGATTAAAGATCACCTGGCCTGGCGGGAAGCACGGCGCATGCGTGTGCGGATGGGGCGTGCTGGTTCAGAGCAGGACTCTGGTGCTGGTGATCTTGGCGTTACAGATGAGTTTGAAATTAAACCTCCGCTGATCATCTCGCGTGATAAACCCTTTGGTGACCAGACAGGTGATACCAAAGTAGACCCGGTAATTCTGGATACTCCAGGGATTGCTGATGCAGGGATTGCCGATCCGGGTATTGCCGATAATGCGTCGAGCGTTTCACTAACCGAGAAAGTGTCTACTGCTGTCGCCGCAGGTGTTGCAGGCGTAAAGGCAGCGGCAGACAAGAAGATATCAATTCAGCCGCGTCCGGCGACACCTGCACCTGTGTCTCCTACACCTGATTCTGCAGAGAAACAGTTCCAGCTGTTTGAGAATAAAACAACTGATGTTAAGCGTAAGCCCGGTGAAATGCCGCCGGTAAATTTGCTTGATGCTATAGAGAATGTACGTAGCGGTTACTCTGAAGAATCGCTTGAGCAGTTGTCGCGCTTGCTTGAGTTAAAGCTCGCAGATTTTAACGTAGTGATAAACGTGGTCGAGGTGCATCCGGGGCCGGTCGTGACACGTTTTGAGGTTCAGTTAGCACCGGGTATCAAGGTTAGTAAGCTTACCGGCTTGTCCAAGGATATTGCGCGCTCTTTGTCAGTGCTCAGTGTGCGAGTTGTTGAGGTAATCGCAGGTAAGTCAACTGTGGGGCTCGAGATACCCAATGAAGACCGTGAAATTGTTCAACTGACAGAAATACTGCAGTCAGAAAAGTACCGTGATATGAAATCACCGCTGGCGCTTGCGCTAGGCAAGGACATCAGTGGTTTACCTGTAGTTGCAGATATCGCCAAGATGCCGCACTTACTGGTTGCCGGTACCACGGGTTCTGGTAAGTCAGTAGCGGTGAACTCGATGCTCATTAGTCTGTTGTACAAGGCAACTCCGGAACAAGTGCGTTTGATTTTAATTGACCCGAAGATGCTTGAGCTGAATGTGTATGAGGGCATTCCCCATCTTTTAGCCCCAGTGGTCACAGACATGAAAGAGGCTGCTAATGCGCTCAGATGGTGTGTTGGTGAGATGGAGCGGCGTTATCGGTTGATGGCCTCGCTTGGTGTCAGAAATATCACCGGCTATAACAAAAAGGTTCTGGATGCTCGTGCGGCAGGTGAGCCGATTCTTGATCCGCTGTATAAACCGGAAGAGGCTTTTGATCCGTCTTTGGGTGCTCCTGAACTGGATACTCTGCCATTTATTGTGGTGGTGGTAGACGAATTTGCTGACATGATGATGGTAGTTGGTAAAAAGGTAGAAGAACTTATCGCACGTATCGCCCAGAAGGCTCGTGCTGCCGGTATCCATCTGGTATTAGCGACACAGCGACCTTCAGTAGATGTGATAACTGGTTTAATCAAAGCCAACATTCCGACTCGAATGGGTTTTCAAGTGTCATCCAGAATAGATTCCAGAACTATTCTTGATCAGGGTGGTGCAGAAGCCTTGCTTGGTCACGGTGATATGTTGTACCTGCCGCCAGGTACAGCGCAGCCGGAACGTGTACATGGAGCCTTTGTGGATGATCATGAGGTACACAGTGTTGTCGAGTGGCTGAAGGCCAGTGGTACAGCGGTTTATGTTGATGAGATTCTCACAGAAACAACACTGGCGCTGCCGGGTATGGCTAGTGATGATGATTCTGGAGGGGACAGAGATGAACTTTATGATCAGGCAGTAGCCATAGTGACAGAAACACGAAAAGCGTCTATCTCTTACGTTCAGCGCCGGTTAAAGATTGGCTACAACAGAGCTGCCAGAATAGTGGAAGAGATGGAAGCATCGGGCGTGGTTAGTGCTGTGCAACACAACGGTACCAGAGAAGTTATTGCACCACCGCCCGTTTAGCTGTCCATCTGGTCGCTAGTCTGATGGATACAGGGTGCCAGCTAACGAAACTGGTTACCAAGATTTAGTTAAGAACCGGATACAGAGCCTATATGAAAAGCCTTATTAAAAATCTGATGGCAAGCTTGATTGTAAGTGCCGGGCTGCTGCTTGCAGTGCCATCTGTGTGGGCCCAGGAAGCTCTGCTGGAATTTAGCAGTTCTATGTTTTCTTTTAGCGCTGACTTTACCCAAACAGTTTACGATAGTGATTCAGTGGCACTACAAGAATCTGCCGGCAGTGTAGAGTTAATGAGACCTGGACGCTTCCGTTGGACTTATACCGAACCCAATAGTCAGGTTATCGTTGCTGATGGGGCTACCTTGTGGGTATACGATGAAGATATCAAGCAAGTGACAGCGCAGCCGCAATCGACAACACTTGGCAGTGCACCAATCGGTTTGCTAAGTGGTCAAAGATCAATCGAGTCAGAATTTACAATAACTGAACTAGGTTTGGAAAACGGTTTGCAGTGGTTTGAGCTTGAGCCACTGGTACAGGATACAGACTTTAATGCCGTCTACATTGCATTAGATGACAATGGTTTGCACGCGATGGAATTGCGCGATAACTTTGATCAGGCAACGCAGATCAGATTCACTGACTTCAAAAAGAACATTGGACTGGCTCAGGAGCGGTTCACTTTTACACCGCCTGATGGTGCGGACGTTATTGGTGAGGTGGGCACAGCAACGCCACTCGACAATCAAGGTTTTCCCACGCCCGAGCTACGTGAAGTGGGTGACGATGAGGTACTTGAGGACGGGGTGGTAACAAAATCATCCGATGAATCAGGTACTCCAACCACAGTCATCGATGGTAACCAGCTACAGATACAGGAAATTACCCAGTAGTGTTGCCCGGAGGTGTTACCCGCAGAAGCGTTACCGATTAGCGCCTAAACAATTCGGATGTGCGGGTATCGAGTCATTGCAGACACCTTTGATCTGTTAAAGTCTGCCTATGTCACAGCCCAAATCGCAACCAATATCGCAACAGGGGGATTTGCTCGGACACAGCGCCCCGCAAGCGCCACTTGCCGACCGCCTCAGACCGAGAAGTCTGGAAGAATTCAGTGGTCAGTCTCAGCTTCTGGGCGATACCAGCACCCTTCGTAGTGCCATAGAACATCAGCAATTACATTCGATGGTGTTCTGGGGGCCACCCGGCACAGGTAAAACCACATTGGCGCGGGTGCTTGCCAATCAGTGTGATGCGACATTCATCAGTCTTTCTGCCGTTCTTGCGGGTGTAAAAGATATTCGCAAAGCTGTCGAAGATTCTCAGCATGCATTTGCGTCGGCAGGTAAGCGCACAGTGTTATTTGTTGATGAGGTTCATCGGTTTAATAAAGCACAACAGGATGCCTTTTTGCCGCATATAGAGGACGGTACTTTTTACTTTGTTGGGGCGACGACAGAAAATCCTTCTTTTGCACTTAACAATGCCTTGTTGTCAAGATTGCGAGTCTATGTACTTAAGCGATTGTCAGCGGAAAATATAGTCAGTATTCTTGAACGTGGCTTGGGTGGTGATCCGCGGGGTCTTGAAAATACCTCTGCAGACAGTGAAGTAATTATGGCACTGGCAAATGCAGCAGATGGTGATGCACGGCGTTCACTGGTGTTACTTGAGCTGGCTCATGATGTTGCTGTTGCTGATAGCAGTGGTCAGAAAAAAATTACCATGGATATTGTTGCGGAAGTAACTCGTGATTCGCTGCGGCATTTTGATAAAGGTGGTGATATCTTCTATGAGCAGATATCTGCATTGCATAAATCTGTAAGAGGTAGTGATCCGGATGCAGCTTTGTATTGGCTGTGTCGTATGCTCGATGGCGGTTGTGATCCCCACTATATAGCCAGACGTGTGGTACGAATGGCAACAGAAGACATCGGCAATGCTGATCCCCGAGCGCTACAAATTGCACTGGATGGATGGTCGATCTTTGAAAGGCTGGGCAGTCCGGAAGGAGAGCTTGCGATAGCACAGGCGGTTATATACCTTGCCTGTGCTGCTAAAAGTAATGCGTCATACACAGCATATAAAGATGCGATGGCCTTTGCCAAAGAGTCGGGGAATCTGGATGTGCCGGTTCATTTACGTAACGCCCCGACTGCAATGATGAAAAACCTTGGTTATGGTGCTGAGTATCAGTACGACCATGATTCTGCTGATGGAGTGGCATCAACACAGACATACTTTCCTGATGGTTTGCCTACGCAAACTTTTTATAAGCCGGTTGATCGTGGATTGGAGATTCAGATTTCCGAAAAGCTGGCTGCATTGAGGAAGGAGCGGGGGAGTTAAGGTGAATCTTGTTTGATGGATGCGCAAGCTTATCCTCCCTACTTGAAAGAACCGGGTAGCTTGGCGTAGGGGGATAAGCCGAATCCGTCGCCAAGCAGATCCGTAAATTTTCAATTTGAACGATAACAATACTTGCCCTGATTCAGAGGCGCATCCACCAATGTTTAGTCGTTAAATACTCAAACATCAGCCCCTGTTTGCTGCTCTAACGCCCACTCAACATGCTCACGTACCATCTCCGACGGGTGTTCCAATTGCGCTTGTAGTGCCGAGGTAATCTTTTCATCCGCGGGAGCGTTGCCCATCGCTACAGCGATATTACGCAGCCAGCATTCATGGCCGATACGCCGAATTGCCGAGCCCTCTGTTCGCGTGAGAAATTCTTTTTCTGTCCATGAGAAGAGGGCGACAAGTTCTGGTGAATCGAGGTTGTCGCGGGGACTAAAATCCTTCTCTGCAGTGTGCTGCAGAAACTTGTTCCATGGACACACTAACTGACAGTCGTCACAGCCGTATATCCTATTGCCAAGTAACGGTCTCAGTTCAACCGGGATTGATGTTCTGAGTTCAATGGTCAGATAAGAGATGCATCTTCTGGCATCGACGACATAGGGTTCAACAATGGCCTTAGTCGGACAGATATCAATACACGCTGTACAGTTGCCACAGTGGTTTTCCGGTGTGGGCCTGCTTTCATCTGCAAGTGGCAGGTCTGTATAGAGTTCACCCAGAAAAAACCAGGAGCCTGCATCTCTGCTTAACAGATTTGAGTGTTTGCCAATCCAGCCCAGGCCGGCTTTCTCTGCAGTGCCTTTTTCAAGTACCGGTGCACTGTCTACAAAAGCCCGGTAGCCGAACTCCCCGACTTGCTGTTGAATTTTTACTGCCAGCTGTTGCAGACGCTTGCGCATCAGCTTGTGGTAGTCGCGGCCTAGCGCGTAGCGAGAAATATAAGCCAGTTGCCCGTTATTAATAACCGACCATGGTTCGGCATGTTTTTCTGGCAGGTAGTTCATTCTTACCGAGATAATACTAATGGTGCCTTCGTGCAATGTAGATGGTTTAAGACGTAGATCAGCATGGCGCTGCATGTAGTCCATCTCGCCGTGATGACCTGCATCGAGCCAATTGAGAAATCTGGTTTCGTGCTGACCGAGATCTGTATTGGTAAAGCCTGTGTGATTAAAGCCGAGTGACTCTGACCATTCGATGATGTTGCTGCGAAGTTGGCTGTAGTCGGTCATCGATACTTGATTTCTGGTAAGGGTTTACGATCTATCGAATCTGGTGTGGGGTGTTGTCCGGTCAGGTTGATATTTGTCTGGCCGGATCGTCAGGGAAGTGGCCACTTTTATAGTAAACCAGTGTGCCAGTATTACCATGCCATTTTCTCCAATCTTCAATTGGATTTCGAATCCAGCTGAATTGCCGATACAAATGATCGCGATTTTGCAGTAGACCATTGATGACAAGAATCTCTTCCCCGCGAGGGTTTAGCTTTGGCCTGAACTCCGCTGCATGTTGCCAGCGCAGTAGCATTATACTCTCTGTATCAAATACATGTAGTGGTCTGATCTCAATGCCGTCTACCGGACCGGGCAGCCACTTGTCTGGTGTTGTGGTGTCAATATCGCGTACACCTGTATCGCCATGCAGGAACTGATTGAGCTTGATAAAGACAATGCAGTCTGTCACTGAGGCCAGGGCCTTTTCTTTGAGATTTGGTATTCGAATGTAACAGCCTTGCTTGTGTGAGTTACCTTCAATGGAACATTCTCCCTCGAGTACAATTGCTTCAATACTTTGGTATGTATTAATACTAATTTCACTGTGGTGTGATCTGTCATCGATGGAATTGTTAGATCGTTCAATTAGAGTATGGTGTATCGAACTTGTTTGAACTATTTCGCCTGCTGGAATTTTCATCAAAGCGGTGAAGCGATCGGGCGTCAGCTCCAATGGATAGATGAACTCGAAATTGAATTCGGTCATGTACACTGAGGCATCGTAGTTTTGGTTGACTAAATCCAGCATAAATTTTTCTGCGAAGCGCTTTACCATTAACGGTTATGAATTATGCGTGTTTGGCGTGTTTGGATAGTGCTGATTGAAGAGTTGAAGCTAGCCTTCAATCTTGCTGCCGGGGTAGAAAAGAAAGCCTGCAGCTGCATACTTTCAAGGCTTAAGAATATAGCACTGTTTAGGAATCGGGAATTAAAAAGACGGGGTGATCAGAGATCACCCCGTTATAAGGCGCTTAGCAAAGCGCTCGGCGGAGAATACTGTCGCTTGACAGCTATTTTGTTGGTAGTGTTGCCTCCTGGCCGGGGCTCATACCTTATTTAACTTACTTTCTAATTCTTGTCGTCATCTATCTGTTGTTTCCGGGTCTTAGCCCAGTTTGAAGCAGATTGGATCCGACGCTTCTGACTCTTCGCTACCACGTACCGCTTTAACTCTAAAGCATCCGCCTTCGGTACCCGTGACGTTTAGATCATTTGCAATGTCATAAACTGTGTTAGGAGCACTGCCTGTGAAATCACTTGCTTTGACCTCGGTTAGCTGAGTCGATGTAAACTCGTTTTCATCAGGGCCGAAGAAAACACGATAGCTATCGACGTTTTCAGACGCCGGATTTGCCGGCCAGCTCAATCGCAGACCTTGCATGGTGGTGCACCAGGCACACTCCACATTAAAGTCGATGTTGGCAACAGAGGTGTTACCGGCGGCATCAGTAAGGCTGTATACCAGGCTGTCTGTACCTTCGAAGTTATCAGCAGCGGTGTACACAACAACCCCGGAGTCAGCTGCTTCGATGGTACCGTTGCTGGGCTGTACATCAATTTCGAACTCGACTGAACTTCGGTCAGGTATGGCGTCGTTGCGTAGTGCAGACACTGCTGTAGTACTACCGGAGTTCAAGGTCACGCTGTCAGAGTTGGCGGTTAGTGATACGGTTGCAACACCCTTTGGAGCGACAGCACAACTTAAGTTATTTTCCCAACCATAACCGTCACCATCAGGATCAGAATTCTGGGCTGTGCAATACGGGGTTCCATGTTCGTCTGTTGCTGCCAGTGCTGCAGCTGCAGTTGGCTCTGAAATATCACAATCGGCACATACAGCAATGTATAGCGTACCAGTGGTGACTGTGCCGTTTGCATCTACAAGAGCATACTTAACGGTATCGGTGCCTTCAAAGTTACTGTCTGCTGTATATTGCAGCTCGCCTGATTCAAGCAATACTGCCGTACCGTTAGCAGGCTGGCCGACCAGTTGAAACTTTGAGCCTTCCTGAATATTGTCATTGTTCAGGATGCCTACGCTGACAGTTTGTCCTGCAGTAGCTTCTGCCACATCAGTCGCCGCGACTGTGTTGCCGTCAGTGGCTGCACCTAAGGCAGGAGGTACTTCTAGTAGGTTCGACAAGCCAAGTGCTGTGTCGTCCTCAGTATCTCCACCACCACCGCCACAAGCGGTTAGTGTTAGAAGTGCGGCCGATACAGCCAATCTCGTGAGGTTCTCACACCCGTTCGAGCCATACGTACGAATCATTCGACCGTTCATACTGTTGCCTCTTTTTATAATTGTTTAAAAATTTAAAAATACGGTTCGAAGATGACCCCCGAACACGCGAAGCAGGTTATCGGCGCTGTTGATTTTTCCTTGAGATAATTTTGTTTGAAAATGTTTATATAATTTTCCATGTCACAACGGACTGTGGCGCTCTGTTGCCGTTTGTTGCTTAATGTTTGTTAGAACAGTAGATTTGGCGCATCGCTATATTTGTGAAGCGGTTCACATCCGGTGAATATCTGAAATCACCGCGAGCACTGGCGGGTAAACAACTGCGATTGATTGAAGTTTGATCTAGATCGACGAGTTTTCGGGGTCGCGGGCTGACTTGGGAAACTGGTGGATAAGCGAGCCGGGTAGAAAACATCAGGTAGAAAACATCAGGGTGAGCCGATCCGGTGAGCCATGGTGGATTAAGAAGGATGAACATCAAGTAATTAACCGGCGGGAGTATACAGACTGACAAAGCAATAATTTATCGTGTCACCGGTTACGGCGACTGCGGGTGACGGGTTACAATAGCCGGCTGAGCGATTACCAACATTCCGGAAAATAATGTCCCAAGACCTGTTCGACAACGTGGAAGAGCAGCCACTTAGTGAATTCACTGAGAAGGCGTACCTCGACTACTCCATGTACGTCATTCTAGATCGAGCGCTGCCGCATATTGGTGATGGGCTAAAGCCGGTTCAGCGTCGCATTATCTACGCGATGTCCGAGCTTGGGCTATCGGCGGTGTCAAAGCATAAGAAGTCCGCGCGTACTGTCGGCGACGTGCTGGGTAAATATCACCCTCATGGTGACTCTGCCTGTTACGAGTCGATGGTGTTGATGGCGCAGCCGTTTTCATATCGTTATCCATTGGTTGACGGGCAGGGCAACTGGGGTTCACCGGACGATCCCAAATCATTTGCCGCAATGCGCTATACAGAGGCGCGTTTGGCAGCAATGTCTAAGGTGTTATTGCAGGAACTTGGTCAGGGCACGGTTGACTGGGAGCTGAACTTCGACGGCACAATGCAAGAGCCGACGGTACTGCCATCACGTGTGCCACATGTCCTGTTAAATGGTACTACTGGTATTGCGGTTGGCATGGCCACTGACATCCCACCGCACAATTTACGCGAACTGGTAGATGCGTGTGTGCACTTGCTGGATAAGCCAAAGGCAACTGTGCCTGACCTGATGAATTTCATAAAGGGTCCGGACTACCCGACGGCTGCCGAGGTGATCAGCACCTCTGACGAGCTTCAGTCAATATATGAAACGGGCCACGGCAGTGTGCGCATGCGTGCGGTGTATAAAAAAGAAGATGGCAATATTGTTATCAATGCGTTACCGCACCAGGTGTCTGGCTCTCGAATCATGGAGCAGATCGCTACACAGATGCAGGCGAAGAAACTGCCAATGGTTGAAGATCTGCGCGACGAGTCCGATCATCAGCAACCGGTGCGGTTTGTAGTAGTACCTCGAAGTAATAGGGTGGATGTTGATTCTCTTATGGGGCATTTGTTCGCAACAACTGACCTTGAGCGCACCTATCGTGTCAACCTGAATGTGATCGGCTTGAATGGCAGGCCTGAAGTTAAGTCATTGCCAAAGATGCTTGGTGAATGGCTGAAGTTCCGGCTTGATACCGTTACCAGAAGACTCGAGTGGCGTCTCGCCAAAGTAGAAAAACGACTTCATATTCTTGAAGGCCTGTTGATCGCTTATTTGAATATAGATGAAGTTATCAAGATCATTCGTAACAACGATGAACCTAAGCCGGTATTAATGAAGCGCTTTAAGCTGTCTGATATGCAGGCAGAAGCCATTCTTGAATTAAAGCTGCGGCATATTGCAAAGCTAGAAGAGATGAAAATTCGTGGAGAGCAGGATGAGCTCGAAGCCGAACGTGCCGATCTAAAGAAAACACTCGGCTCAAAAGCACGCATGAAAACGCTGGTTAAGAAAGAGTTGCTTGCAGATGCAAAAACCTATGGCGATGATCGACGCTCACCGCTGGTCTCTCGCGATGCAGCTCAGGCAATGGATGTATCAGACCTTATTCCAAGTGAGCCAGTGACTGTTGTACTGTCGCAAAAGGGCTGGGTCCGTGCAGCCAAGGGCCATGATGTTGATCCACGAACTCTCAACTATAAGTCTGGTGATGAGTATCAGGACTCCGCTCGTGGTCGCAGTAATCAGGCCGCAATGTTTCTTGATTCAACCGGACGCGTGTACTCCGTGGCGTCCCATGGGTTGCCGTCAGCGCGTAGTCTCGGTGAACCATTGGCTGGAAAAGTAAAATCTCCTGATGGTGCTTTCTTTGTCGGTGTGATGATGGGAGATGCTGAGTCGCGATTTCTATTTGCTACCAGTAGCGGCTACGGGTTTGTCGGTAAGCTAGGTGATATGAGCACACGCAACAAGTCTGGCAAGTCGGTATTGAGTGTACCGAAAGGCTCTGTAGTGCTTACCCCGCAACGCGTTAATGACCCGAAATCAGATCTTGTGGTAGCCATTGGTACTGACGGCAAGATGCTTATGTTTCCGGTTAAAGATTTGCCAGAACTGGCGAAGGGTAAGGGGAACAAAATCCTTGCAATCCCGAAGGCTGGTGCCAAAGAGTCTGTAAAACTGCAGGCAGTCAGGCTGGTTGGTAAAAAGAACGTGCTTAAGATTATTAGTGGCAAACGGCACACAACGCTCAAGTATCGTGATCTTGAGCATTATCGCAGTGAACGTGGCAAACGCGGTTTGAGTCTGCCCCGTGGGTTCCAGAAAGTGGCAGACGTAATTGTTGAGTAGTTGATCTGGTTGAGTAGTTGGCGAGCAGGAGATCTGGTTTAAATACCGTCGGGATACGGTGTCAGCCATGGCAATCGGTCCGGGCAGGTGCAATTTAACCGTGGAAAGGCAGCATTTTGCCAGTGCTGAGCTATAGAATGTCAACAACGATTACACATCCTTGAACCTCGGGGAATCCGTTACCATGTTGTCTATCATGTGCGCACAAGCGCGACGATTTTAATCCAAGAGGCACTTTACTATGTATTTTGATATGGGTTACATGCTGATGGTGATGCTGCCGGGCATGGTACTTTCCGGGTTGGCCTCGATGATGGTCAAGAAGACTTTTAGTAAATATGAAACTGTCGGTACTGCCAGAAATATGACGGGAGCTGAGGCTGCCAAGCTCATGCTTGAGCGAGCAGGTGTCACCGACTGTAAGATTGAACCGATCGCTGGTCGGTTGAGTGACCACTATGACCCGCGTGATAAAACGCTGCGCCTGTCAGAGCCTGTTTACAACGCGCGTTCTATTTCTGCTATCGGTGTTGCCTGCCACGAGGCAGGGCATGCATTGCAGCACGCTACCGGCTACAAGTTTTTGCAGATGCGATCCAAGCTGGTACCAGTGACTAATATCTCCAGCAAAATGTCTATGCCGGTACTGATGGTGGGTATGATGTTAATGTCCCTTGCACCAGCCCTTGGTACTCCTGTAGTGCTTGCAGGCGTTGCTTTATTTGCGGCAGCAGTTGTTTTCTCTGTGATAACACTGCCAGTAGAGTGGGATGCCAGTGCAAGAGCGAAAACAGCGATGGTTAATGCGGGTATCGTTACTGACCAGGAAGTTGGCGGTGCTGGCAAGGTACTTAACGCAGCGTTCCTCACCTATTTAGCGGCTGCGATTGCATCGATTATGACACTGCTCTACTACCTCCATCGATCGGGTTTGTTGCGGGCGTTATTGAATCGTCGGTAGCATAAATGACGAAGCCGCCATAGATTTACCTTCACTGATGGGAGGGTAAATCACTCAGGCCGTGCAGTAGTATTAACCCGAGCCATTCGCCCCTCTTGCAAAGCAAAAAACGCTTTGTATTCTCCCGAGGGGGAATGTCGTTTCGGGGTTTTGATAAACACTCGGAACTGACACCCTCCAGAGGGAGGGTCGGCGTCTAAGCGCCGGGGAGGGGAATGTCGCTCAAGTCCTCAGTTCAAAACTAAACACCACTCTCTTGCAAACCAAAAAAATGCTTTCTACTATCCCAACAGAGAATGTCAGCTTGGGGCGTCGAGTGTTAACGCAGATACTTCTGAGCATCACACCATCCTCTGTATCAAGGTTACCAGGGTGGTCCACAAAGGTAACCAGCGCTATACTCTTGTAAACACTGACAAGGTCGCATCATGGCATCGTACAGCACCAACGAATTCAAAGGCGGTTTGAAGATTATGCAGGACGGAGATCCTTGTAGCATTGTCGAAAATGAATTCGTCAAACCAGGCAAAGGCCAGGCGTTTAGTCGGGTGAAAATCCGCAATCTGAAAACCGGCAGAGTGGTCGAGAAGACCTTCAAGTCTGGTGAGTCAGTAGAAGCTGCGGACGTAATGGATACCAATATGCAGTACCTCTACACCGACGGTGAGTTCTGGCATTTCATGGACCCGACGAGCTTTGAGCAAATGGGTGCCAGCGAGACGGCTGTTGGTGATGCGAAGCTGTGGCTTAAAGAACAGGACACAGTAGAAGTCACACTCTGGAATGGTGTGCCACTGTCAGTCACCGCGCCAAACTTTGTTGAGCTGCAAATAACCCAGACGGATCCCGGCCTCAAGGGTGATACCGCCCAGGGAGGTACAAAGCCTGCCACGATGGAAACCGGCGCCGTAATAAAAGTGCCGTTGTTTATCGAAGAGGGTGAGACTATTAAAATCGATACTCGCTCCGGTGAATACGCCGGTCGCGTAAAAGAATAAGCGGTATTTGCAAGTGCAAGACAGTCGGTCGTCTATAGACTGGCGCCCCTCCGCTGACATTGCCGCTCTGAAACAACGAGCCGAGCTACTCCGCCGTTTGCGTGAGTGGTTTTATCAGCGGAATATCCTCGAGGTCGAAACGCCACAGCTATCATGTGGCGCGACAACAGATCCAAACATAGAGAGCTTTTGCGTCAATGAAAGGCATCTCCGGACGTCAGCCGAGTTTCATCTAAAAAGGCTACTTGCTGCAGGTTGTCCGGATGTCTATGAGCTGGGTAAAGTTTTCAGGTGTGATGAAAGCGGGCGCCATCATAATCCCGAGTTCACTATGCTTGAGTGGTATCGTCAAGGTATTGATCATCAACAACTCATTAGTGAGGTAGAAGAGCTGCTGCGCTATCTACATGAAGATAACGGAATCAATATTGAGCGCGTTAGCTATCGTGACTTTTGGTTGCAGCACACAAATATAGATCTTGCAGATGCGAGCGCTGAAAAAATCGTCTCTTACCTACAGGGTGTCGGTGTCGAAGTACCAAATTCCATTGTTGGAAATTTTGATGAATTGCAGAATCTCGCAATGGCAACCTCGTTGGCAAAAGCGATGCCGGATGATCAATACACTTGTCTCTATGATTATCCAGCCAGCCAGGCATCGTTGGCAGTAATTGATCGTAGTGATCCTGATTGGCCTATAGCTAATCGTTTTGAAATCTATTATGGCTCGGTTGAGCTTGCCAATGGGTTTTATGAGTTGACCGATGGTGCCGAGCAGCTTGCAAGATTTCAGGCAGATAACACTACCCGGGAAAGCAACAATCAGCTATCGCGCCCGGTTGATCACAGATTTATTGCAGCATTGCATCACGGATTGCCAAAGTGCGCAGGGGTTGCAGTAGGTGTAGATCGATTGATGATGATTCTGATCGGAAATATTCAATCCTTGCATGAGGTTGTCAGTTTTAACTGGGAGCGAGCGTAGTGGGTGGGTCACAAGTCACCAGTGACCTAGTCACTGAACAGGCCACTGAACAGGCCAATGCGCTTAACAATGCACAGGCATCTGTCCTGCGTTTTAGCGATTGTGATCAAACAGCACTGATTGAATTGATTCGTGGTTTAGGCATGCGCATTAGCAGAGTGGCTGATAACAATAAAATTCCCGGCAGCTTTTGGGGCGACGAGGAAGCAGGTCTTATTGAAAACGTCCTCTACCTGAGGCCAGATACCCCAGTACACTCGGCACTACATGAAGCTTGCCATTATGCCTGTATGGATGATAAGCGACGTGCATCTCTTCACACCAACGCAGGTGGGGATGCAGATGAGGAAAATGCAGTCTGTTATTTACAGATACTGCTGGCTGATGCGTTGCCAGACATGGGCCGGGAAAAGATCTTTAAAGACATGGATGCGTGGGGTTATTCTTTCAGGCTTGGCAGTACGCAGGCTTGGTTTGAAAATGATGCGGAAGATGCCAGGCTATGGCTTCACGATAAAGGCTTATTGAATGTTGCCGAGAAACTGACCCATTTGAACCGGATCTCCAGCCTTCAAGTCTGATCTGAACGATCCGTTTTCAAGCAGTAAAATGACAGTTGAACCCATATTGAAACGACCCATTTCTTCGCCTTTTTTCAGTTTGAAACTGGCAGGTTCATAGTCTTTATATTCTATGCTGTTTTTTGTGGGCGGTGTGACAAGGCCAGCCCAGACGGTTTCAATGGCAGCAACATTGATTGCACCAACAAGCACCATGGCTACTTTGCCAGCATCTGTGTCGAAGATGGTGACTACTCTTTCATTGCGTGCAAAGAGTCGTGAAACAACCCTGACGGTATGTGGCGCTACACTGAACAAGCGCCCGGGTATGTAGTGCATCGCACAAAGATCACCGTTGATTGGCATATGAATCCGGTGGTAGTCACGAGGTGAAAGATAGAGCGTTGCGAACGCGCCACTAGTAAATGCGCTGACGTCTGATTGTCTACCACCGAGCAAGTCTGAAACCGTGTAGTCATGTCCTTTTGCCTGCACAATGGTGCTGTCGGTAATCGGGCCAAGTTGCGATACTCTGCCGTCTACCGGGCAACAGTACTGGTGGGCAGCACCCGAGATTTCACGAGCGCCTTGTTTTAGTGTTCTGGTAAAGAACTCGTTGAAAGTTTTGTAGTGATGAGGGTCGGAGTGTGTCGCCTCTGAGAGGTTTATATCAAACAGCTTTGCAAACTTAATGATGGCTGCCGGTACAAAACGACTTTCTATGCGAGTCAATTTATAGATCACTCTGGATACCAGGTGATGGGGGAGCACGTATAGCGGCCAGGACTTTAAACGATCAGTTAATGCTTGCAACGAAGGTAGCGCCGGTGAGGTAGAATAGGGGATTCTACCTTATAAATTTCTGTCGCGAAGAATCCAGTAATGTCTGACCCGGGCTTGTTTGAGCTAATGAATTGCACACTCGCAGATCTGATTAGTGCTGGTGAGAAATATTTGTTAGAGCACCCCTTGGTCTATGGTCATGGTACGGACAACGCGTTTGACGAATCCGCCTGGCTAGCACTTGAGGCCTGTGACTTATCGCCAGTAGAAGCAATCGAGAGCTACGATGTGCCAGTGAGTGATGAGCACCTGGAGCGAGCAAAACGCTGGTTTAGAAAGCGTGCGATTGATAAAAAGCCTGTAGCCTATATAACCGGCAGGGCCTGGTTCTCCGGGCTTGAGTTTGTGGTAGATGAACGGGCCCTCATACCGCGAAGTCCGTTGGCAGAGTTGATACTCAATCGCTTTGAGCCGTGGCTGACTGATGCTCCCGCAACGGCACTTGATCTTTGTTGTGGAGGAGGATGCATAGGGATAGCTTTGGCCAGCGCTTTTGCGCGTTGTGAGGTGGATTTAGTAGATCTATCGCAGGACGCACTGGACCTGGCGGCTATCAATGTAGAAAAACACAACCTTGGAGATCAGGTAAATCTCCATAAAAGCGATCTTTATCATTCTCTCCCTACAGATAGAAAATACGATCTGATTGTCAGCAACCCACCGTATGTTGATGCAGAGGACATGAACCAGCTTGCGACCGAGTTCAGCCATGAACCGCAAATGGGTCTGGTCGCCGGCCACGATGGTCTCGATATCGTTGCTCGATTACTCCGTGAAGCTAAAAAATACTTAAAGCCGGACGGCATTCTAATAGTGGAAGTTGGAAATTCCAAGGAAGCAGTTAATCGTCGATTCCCGAAAGTGGATCTGCTGTGGCTTGATTTTGAGTTTGGAGGGGATGGTGTTTTTTTGGTCAATGCAGCTGCACTGATTTAGCGGCTGCACTGATTCAGCAACTGCATGGGTTAGCGACTGCACTTGGCTGGTGGCGCACCGGTTTAGAAGAGTCTGTAATGTCGGCTCAGCGTAATTAGCGTTATCTAAATAAGTCTTCAACTTCAGATTTTTCTTCCTCATCGTCTCTATTCTTCGCATCAGTTACCCTGAGCGGATCAATAGATGACCAAAGCGGTGTAGCTGTCATCATGCTGCCGAATAAGGCGCCTCCTCGCAGCAGCCAGGCAAGTATACCGGCAGTGGTGCTAATGGATACGCCTATTGCGACTTCGCTACCGGCTTCGATTCTTCTTCTTTCTTTGCAATCTGCTGATTCAAGGCTCTCTTGAGCGCGTGATATGCCGCGTAGAAAACCCTTGTTATTGGCGGCTTCCGAGAGTGATGTCGGTAAGTCGAGTCGTATATCTACGGAACTTACAGAAACCGTTGTATTCTTGTAATTCTCGAATAGAACGATGGAGTTTGTCTCATTGTGTTGTCGTACATCTAGACTGCGCAGCAGGTCTCTTTCAATAATAGATGCATCCAACTCAAAGTCATAGTCTGTGTAAGTTACGTTGCTTAGAGCTCCAGGCTGATTTGCAAATGAGGATGTTGATGGTAAAGCGGAAACAGAGAACAAAGATTCCTCACTCGAAAGCAAAGTTGATTGATCGGTTTGTTGATCAGCGTCCACAGCCTCTGAGTCGCTTGATGCTGTTGTTTCACTAGTCGATTCGAGAGTGTCGGTTACTTGCGTCAGCTGTTGAACTTCCAGAGTGGACACCTGTTCCTGCTGCGTATTGGCAGTCGTGGCTGGCACAGTGACAAATGGTGTTACAATTTCAAGCGGGGCTGCTATTGCGCTGTTGATTTGTGGCTCGCTGATAATATTAACTGTAGCTGTTGCCGTGGCGCCGCCATCATTAGTTACTCTGTAGATAAAGAAATCGGTACCAGAGTTTGAACCATCGTGTTTGTAAAGGAATGTACCATCCTGATTTATCGTAACCGTGCCGTGGTCTGGCTGGTCAATAATCTCGATCTCAAACAAGCTTGAGCCCAGTAAGCTAGCGTCAAGCAGTGACGTCTCGCCGGAATTCAAAACATCACCCAGTGCTGTGTCAAAAGTATCGCCTGTGTTCAGCGTGAGACCGTTATCCCGCAATGCTGGTATCGGATCTACTACTTCCGTAACGTCAATGTTGAATCTGGCTGTAACGGGTACAACACCGTCCTCACCGCCGTCTGCAAGAGAGAAGTTGAAAAAGTCGCTACTGGTTTCGGAGCCATCAGGAATGTAGCGAATCTCGCTGTTGGTGAGCTGCTGCATGGTAAAAAAGTCACCTACATTCAGTATGGTGTCGTTTACTCTAAGCTGCCCGTTTTCAGGAATACTCTGCAGGGTAAAAAACAGATCCTGCGCCGGATCGTCTGGATCTATTGCCGCAAGTACGGTTGTTGAGATTGTATTGTCGCTACCCTCAGCGAATGTCGCTCCTTCATTAATCAACGTAGGTGGATCGTTGATCAGTGTTAGATTGTAATTGATAAGGTTTTCAGTTTGATCTAACGTAGGGCCGTTCACGGGATTACCACTGTCTCTTACTTGAAAGCCAATCTGATGAGTCCCTGAATTCGATTCAAGAGTCGTGTCGGGTGTGTACGTTAAAAGACCTGCATCTATGTCGCTGACCGAAATTGAGTCTCCGATAGAGACTTGGGAATTTCCCAGGTTCAATTGCCCATCAACATTCAGAGAGCTCACAAGTATTGATAAGAATGCGTGATTATCATCGGTATCACTAAAGCCGAAATCAGATCGGCCCAGCGTGTGGCTGCTGTCTTCGTCGATGTCGATCGCGATATCAGTACCTGATGGCGGTGTGTTAACTTCAATCACATTGAATGTCAGGGTTTCGGCTTGTGTTGCTGTATCTTCACCACCATTCAGAGTGCCGCCGTTGTCCTGAACTCTGAATTGCAGTGAGTCGTATGACTGACCCCACTGTCCCGGTGCAGTAAGGTAAATCAGCTTACTACCAGAGATATCGGCAACACTGATTGCCTGACCTGGTAGCACGTCAGTACCGTCAACGGTTAGCGTGCCACCAAATGGTAGTTGTGTGAATATAATGTTCTGCAGGGCATCGCCATCGCTGTCAGAGAAACCGAAATCACCTGTTTGAAATACATGTGCTGAGCTTTCATTGATATCGAACACCGCAATTTGTGCTGTCGGCGCATCATTTACTTCCAGCACATCTATATTCAGTGTATGTGCTAGCGACGTATCCTGTCCGCCGTTGTCAGTCCCGCCATTATCCCTGACAGAAAATTCGATGCTTACGTAATTGCTGCCTGCGGCATCGCTCGAAGGTAAATACACGAGCTGACCTGCATTAAGCTGTGCGATGGAAGCACTGGCAGTCGTGCTGATGGGTGTGCCATTCAACACTAGTGTTCCGTTGCCATTGACCGCGGTGATAATCACCTCGGTCAATGAGTGCTGTTCCACTGGGTCGGAAAAGCCAAAGTCTGTGGTATTCAGTGTGTAGTTACTGTCCTCGTTAATAAGCAGGGTGTTGTCTGCTGCAAGTGGTGGATCATTCACCGTAAGCGTTGTGATGGTGAGCTGGGCAGGAGTATTTTGTATATTATCGCCACCATTGGTGTTGCTGCCGTTGTCGATAACGCTAAATTCAATAACATCCTGACTCACAACGTTGTTTACGGGTTGATACTCCAGAGCGCCTGAACTTAGTTCGATGAGTGTGACGATAGTACCTGCAGCCAAAGGCTGATTACTCAACGTTAGTGTACCTGTGGCAGGCAGGGAGTCTATTCGAATACCCTGCAAGCCATGATTTTCCTGATCGCTAAATGGAAAGTCGGCAGCACTGAGTGTATAGGCAGAATTGTCTGTGACCTGAGCACTACTGTCTTGCCCGGTTGGTGCATCGTTCACTGGCACAACATTAAACAGCGCGGTGTTTTGACTTTGTGAGATGGTCAAACCACCGTTGGCAGTGGAGCCTGTGTCGTGAACCAGAAACGTAAAGTCTGCATAACCGCTGCCATTCTCATTCGGGGTTGGTGTAAAGACGAGGTTACCGTTGCTAACATCTGTGATACTAACCACCTGATTCGCCGTTATCGGGCTACCGCTAAGAGTCAGATTGCCGTGTGCCGGCATGTCTACCACAGTAATTGCGGCAAAATAATCACCATCGTTAAGATCAGAGAATCCAAAGTCTGACGCCTGAAGCGTGTAAGGTGTGTCCTCATTGATGGTGGTGATACTGTCGGTACCGATTGGTGCATCACTAACGCTATTTATATCAATGAGAATCTGATTGTCTGTCTGATCCTGATTTTGTCCACCCGAAAGCGTATTGCCGGTATCAATGACTTTGAACAGAAAGTTGTCAAATGCCTGTCCGTAGGTATTCTGTGATGGTACGTAGATCAGATTGCCGGTCATGATATCAGCGGCGCTGACTGTTTGATTTGGAGCTACAACAACACTGTTGATTGTTAGTTCGCCCGTTATCGGTAGCTGAGTTATCTCGACCGCGTTGAACTGATCAGGGTTTATATCAAGCGCATCAGAGAATCCGAAGTCAGAAAGCTCAAAAATGTAGTTGCTGTCTTCGTGTACGTTGATAACACCATCTAACCCTGATGGTACATCGGAGACTGGAATAACATTGAATGTTATAGTTGCAGGTGTTTGATTTGTGTCAATGCCATTATTGGCGACACCTCCGGTATCCTGTACCTGAAAACTGAAAGAGTCGTATGCAGTACCACTGGTATTCGCGGCAGGTACAAACTCTATGTCACCGTTATTCAGCGCTGAGGCTGAAATAAAGTCACCTGTGTTGAGTAATGTGCCAGCACTGAGTAGTTGACCGTTGACTGGTGCGCTGGAAATTGTCGCCCCATTAAATGGATGGTTATCTGCTGGATCAAAATAGCCAAGGTCTGCCAGTGTCAGCGTTCGTGACTGATCCTCTAGTAATGTATAGGTAGCATCTGTTGCCTGTGGCTCGTCGTTCACCTGTGAAACATTAAACTCGACAGTATTAACGCTTTGAGATGTATCCTGGCCTCCGTTTAGAGTGCCGCCGTCATCGTGCACTCTGAATGCAAATTCAGTATAGGCAGCGCCATTATCGTTGGCAGCTGGTGTAAAGACCAACTCACTGTTGTTTATGTTGGTGATGCTGATTATCTGACCTGCTGTGATTGTATTTCCATTGAGTTCGAGTGAACCATTGGCAGGCAGAGTGCTGATGGTGATGGCTGCTAAGTTGTCACCATCCAACGGATCAGAAAATCCGAAGTCTGCAGACTCGATGATAAGTGGAGAATCTTCATCGAGCGTGAGGATATTGTCAGTACCCTTTGGTGCGTTATTAACACCGGCTACATCAATCGTGATGGTATAGGGAGTCTGGTCCTGATCGACTCCGCTGTTGGCAATACCACCGTCATCGTGTACCTGGAAGTCGAAGTTGGCGTAGGCGTTACCGTTGCCTCCGTTAACTGGGGTAAATATGAGCTCACCATTGCTAATGTCGGTGATGCTGATCAGCTGACCCGTGGTGACAGGGATGCCGTTAAGCTCAAGCGAGCCGTTAGCGGGTAGTGTGGGAACAGTGACAGCAGCGAAGTTGTCATTATCAACGGGGTCCGAGAAGCCAAAATCAATCGGTTGAATAGTGATTGGCGTATTCTCACTAGTGGTAAGCGTGTTATCAGTACCCAGAGGTGCGTCATTCACACTGGTTACATCAATCGTGAGTGTATTGGGAGTCTGATCCTGATCGATTCCGCCGTTGGTAATACCGCCGTTATCGTGTACCTGGAAGTCGAAGTCGGTATAGGCGGTACCGTTACCATCGTTGGCCGAGGTAAAAACGAGCTCACCGTTATTGATATTGGTGATACTAATGATCTGACCAGCGATTACAGCGATCCCGTTTAGTTCGAGTAGTCCATTGGCAGGCAGAGCAGTGATAGTAACCGCAGCAAAGTTGTCACTATCAACCGGGTCAGAGAATCCGAAGTCCGCAGCATTGATAATCAGCGGTGTATCTTCGTTGGTGTTCAGTATGTTGTCAGTGCCGGATGGGGCATCATTGGCATTGTTAATATCAAGGGTAATTCCATTGGGCAGCAAATCCTGATTGATACCGCCGTTGAGTGTGTTACCTGAGTCGATGACTCGGAAATCGAATCGATCGCTAGTGCCCTGAGAGTTTGGAACAGGTACATATACAAGGTTGCCGAGATCGATATCAGAGACACTGATGGTTTGTGTCAGTGTGACAGGTGCGCCTGCCAGTTCCAACGAGCCCGTTAGTGGCAGGTTGGTGATGGTGATTCCGGTAAAGTTGTCATTATCAGCAGGGTCCGAGAAACCGAAGTCCGCACGATCAAGCGAGTAGGGTGAGTCTTCATTGATGGTTAACGTATTGTCCGTGCCATCAGGCTCGTCACTGACGCTGTTAACATCAATGGTGATAGTTTTAGGAGTTGTATCCTGATCCACGCCATTATTGGCAGTACCGCCGTCATCGTGTACCTGGAAAGTAACTAGTGCATTGGCGGTACCAAAGCTGTCAGGGGCAGGGATAAACCGCAGCTCATTGTTGCTGATGTTGGTGATGCTGATCAGCTGCCCAGTGGTGACAGGAGTGCCTTTTAGCTGAAGTGACCCGTTAGCGGGCAGTGTGGTGACAGTGACAGCGGCGAAGTTGTGGCCCTCGACCGGATCAGAGAATCCGAAGTCCGCAGCATTGATAATCAGCGGTGTATCTTCGTTGGTGTTCAGTGTGTTGTCGGTGCCGGACGGAGCGTCATTGACACTAATAACATTAATAGTGATGGTGTCAGGCATGGTGTCCTGATCGACTCCCCCGTTCGCAGTACCACCGTCATCGTGTACCTGGAAGGTAAAGTCAGTGTAGGTGGTGCCGTTGCTGTCAGGGTCAGGAACAAACAGCAGTTCATTATTACTGATGTTGGTAATGCTAATCAGTTGACCGTCGGTGACAGGGGTGCCGTTGAGTTCAAGCGAACCATTAGCGGGCAGTGTGGTGACAGTGACAGCGGCGAAGTTGTTGCCATCGACCGGATCAGAGAATCCGAAGTCCGCAGCATTGATAATCAGCGGCGTATCTTCGTTAGTATTCAGTGTGTTGTCAGTACCCAAAGGCGTGTCATTAACGCTGGTTACATCGATTGTGATTGAATTGGGCGTTTGGTCTTGATCGACCCCGCCATTGGCAGTGCCGCCATCATCATGTACCTGAAAATCGAAACTGGTATAGGCAACGCCATTTTCGTCACTGTCGGGCGTGAATACGAGCGCACCGTTGTTGATATCAGCTGTGTTAATGGTTTGACCGGCGATTACCGGGAAGCTAATGGGCAGGCCCAATATTGTGCTATTGAGTTCGAGTAAGCCATTGGCAGGTAAAGTCGTGATGGTTACGGCGGCAAAGTTGTCATTTTCAATTGTGTCGGAAAAACCAAAATTCGACGCAGCAAACGTTAGCGTGGAATCTTCAAGTACCGTAAGCGTATTATTTGTACCCTCCGGGGCATCGTTGATCGGAGTAACAACGATATCTATGTCGAGAGTGTTCGACAGGCTGTTTACCGGATCCTGATCTTCTATCAGAACGGTTAGCGTATCAGTTCCGTTAAAATTCGAATCAGGTGTATAGATGAGTCCATCAATCTGGGAGTTTATATCTGCCAGCGTCCCGACGATTTCAAGAGTAGCGAATGTAAGCCCGGGATTTGCTGGTAGTGCTACCGCACCGAAATTCGATGTAATAGTTAGCTTCAGATTGTTACTGGTATCCGGATCATCAATTTGGATTAAATTTTTATTCGTAGAATTGAAGGTAAGACTGGTATCTTCATCGATTGATTGCGTCAAATCTATCACAGTCAACTGAGGTGGATTTAACGAACCAAATGAGTTTGGAGATGAGACCGACCAGCTGGAGTTCGGTGTAATGGTATCTCTTTGAAGTGAATCCAGTGCGTCCGTATTTTGGCCGTTTTCCGCGACTCCTATATTGACTGATGTCATGCCTATAGCAGAGCCGGAAATCGCCATTTGGGCACCTTCGTAGCATATAAAGTCAACTACGTTTCCAGTATCGTCAATCAGTGCAATGGCATCATTGGGGCCGTTTTGCAATGGTGCTACCGGGAAACTTATCGCACCAAAACCGTTGAATTCATCCGGAACAAGCCCACTGATCTGTATCGTGTCATAGATGTCTCCCTGGTTGTAGAGTTCAAGTGACCAACCGGTCAAGTCGGTGCCAGCAGTAGCCGCAATCTCAACCCTTTCATTGGTGTCGATACCGAAGTTGGTATAATGAATTTCGTTGATGAGTACGATAGGAGCGTTGCTCGGAAATTCTATAACCGGTGGATCATTGATCTCTGTTGCGTCGATGGTGATCGTGTTGACTGACTGATCCTGATCGGTGCCGCCGTTAGCAGTGCCACCGTCATCGATGACACGAAAACCTAGTGTTGCATAACTAAGCCCGCTGGTATCTGGTGCCGGTGTGAATATCAAGTCACCATTGTTGATGTCATTCACGCTGATGGTCTGGTTAATACCGACAGGCGCACCAGCTAGCGTCAACAGCCCGTTAGCGGGAGGTGAGATGACAACCGATTCAAATGAATCACCGTCTATGGAATCTGTGAAACCGAAATTGGCAGCTGATAGTGTAAGTGGTGAATCTTCGACCGCAGTCAGGGTTGTATCTTTACCTTCCGGCGCATCATTAACACTGACTACGTCGAAAGTAATTTTGTTTGTGGTTGGATCCTTATCAATACCACCGTTTAAAGTGCCCCCATTATCATGGACTTGAAAACCGAAATCTGCGTAAGCAGTTCCGTTGTCATCGGTTGTTGGTGTGAATACAAGACCGCCGTTGTTGATATCGTTGGCGCTGATCAGCTGACCGGCGGTTACTGCGACACCTGCCAACTCGAGTGTTCCGTTTGCCGGTAGTGTAGTGATGGTCACCGCAGCAAACAGGTTGTTTTCTATGACATCAGAAAATCCGAAATCAGTAGGTATGATTGTGACTGGTGAATCTTCATTGATTGTCAGGATCTTATCTGTACCGGACGGGGCATCATTAACTGGAGTAACCACGATGTCGATGTCGAGGGTATCCGTCAGGCTGTTTACTGGATCCTGATCTTCTATTACAACAGTTAGCGTATCAGTGCCGTTGAAATTCGGATCAGGTGTATAGATGAGACCATCGATAGCGGTATTTATTAGTGCGGGTGATCCGACAAATTGCAGGACAGGTAATTGGAGCCCGGGATTTGATGGAAGCGCTACCAGACCGGAAACGGGTGTTATCGTTATGTTTAGATTGCTGCTGGTTTCCGGATCGGAAATCTGGATTGCGTTGCTGCTAGCCGCGCTGAAAATCAGTGAGCTGTCTTCTGCAACCGTTTGTATAAAAGGGTCAGTGGCCGATTGCGTTAGATTTATTGCTCCAAACGAGCTGGGGGATGGCCAGTCCCAGGTCGATGCAGGTGACAGATTTGTTCTCTGCAATGATTCCACATCGGATCCACCTGGGCCCTCAGAAACACCGATGTCAGATGATGTCATGCCGGCTGCGGTGCCTTGAGTTGCTGTAACCGTACCTTCGTAGCTGATAAATTCGATGACATTACCAGAGTCATCGATCAGCGCAATGCCATCCCGCGGTCCATTCTGCAACCCAAGCACTGGAAAATCCAGTGCACCGAAGCCGTTGCCTTCATCGGGTATTATTCCACTTAGAGGAATTGTATCGTAGAGCCATCCTGTGTCATTACTGCCGTTATACAACTCCAATGACCACCCGTTGAGATTTGTTCCAGCGTTGCCAGCTATCTCGATTGTTTCATTAGCGTCAAAGCTCAGGTTGTCATAATGTATTTCGTTGATAATCACAAAATCTGTTTGATAAGAGATTACCGGAGCATCATTGACTTCTGTGACAGTGATATCTATGTCAACGATATTGCTGGTTTCTCCGTCACCGTCATCAATGCTGTAGCTCAGCGTTCGATTGTTTGTCGATGGATCTTCACTAAGAGTAGTAAAAGTGATACTTCTGGCGAGAGCGTTTACCGCTGCTATGTCTGCTTGTGCGTTAAGACTCACTGTAAGCGGATTCGAGCCTGAGCCACCAGCTGCTGTACCGACAATTATTCCCTGAAACAGTACCGTATTGTTGACTATCAGAATTTCACCCGGACCTGTACCTACAGAGGCTATAGAAATCTGATCGACAGTTTCATTGAACCCTGTGCTGGCTACGTTAAATATACCCCCTTGGAAATCTGTGCTATCGCTGTCGGTGATTGTCATCGAGCCGTCAATGACAAGATTGGCATTCTCCGTATATATATTCGTAGTTAACGATGGAGTAATAACGGGCGGAGTATTAATGGGTGTCCCGCCACTGATACCTTCAAACGACCCAATATCAGGAGCCGCATCCCGTGGTACACCTCTTTGATCATCTACAGCGCTGGCAGTACTGTCACCGTTATCGAGTGCCGGACTGCCTGTAGTTAATGCGTGTGTCTGAGTAGTGCCACCATTTTGTGCCAGCGGGGATAGCAGCGGGTCGACGCCGACCAAATCAGTTGGGTGAATATTGGAGCCGCCAACATTGGCTGATTCTATGATGTTGTAGCCATTACTTACTGATACAGCATGTATATCAACACCATTGAACATATTACCGAGGCTATTCGAGAATATCGAATTGTCTACTGCTAAGGTACCGCTCTCGTCATAAACAGCGCCACCTGTTCTAGCTGAGTTAAATGCAAAGGTCGTAAAGGAAACCGTTGTTGTACCACCATCATTGTGGATTCCTCCACCATTAAATGCAGCTCTGTTGTCACTAAATGTACTATTGAGTAGATCAAGAGTGGTGCCACTACGCAGGAAAATACCTGCACCCGAATTAGCGGAGTTGCCGGAAAAGGTTGAGTCCATGCCAGTAACATCGCCATCGAAAATATGGATTCCTCCTCCATTTCCATTAGTAGCTGCATTGTCTTTGATAGCGCTTTTTTCAATAGTAAGCGTCCCTGCAGCCTGGTATATTCCAGCACCTGAGATTGCTACGCTATTGCTTATCTCTGCTTGCCGCAGCGTTGCTACCCCTTCATTATAAAGGCCTGCACCGTTGTTGCCGGATGAGTTGCTTCCATCTATATAAGTGTTTTCAATCAGCAGTGTGCCCGTTGTTGCGTTGCGTATCGCTCCACCTAAATTACCCGAGTTACTTTCTAAACTGGAATTGACGATTGTTGTAGAACCCGTGTTATATATCCCGCCGCCAGCACGACTCTGAGAGGAATTGTTTGCAAGCAGCACATCTTCAGCATGGAGTATTCCGTCATTTCTGATGCCGGCACCCTCTCTGTCGAAGCCGCCGGTGACTGTGACGTCAAGAAGAGTGAGTTCACCACCAGCGTGCACTTCGAGTACACGTTCGGTAAGACCGGTTGCTTCAATAATCGTTTGAGTTGAATTTACTCCCTGGATAATGATGTTGCTGGTAATATCATGATCACCGGATTCCTGGGGGTTGTTGAAACCGCCAGTGATAGTGATGCTATAGGTGTCGGCAGATAAGTTAATAGTATCGGTACCCGCTTGCGTGTTAGCGGCGATTATTGCTTCGCGGAGAGAAATTTTTCCGTCTGCACCGGGAGCATTAGTTAGATCATCGAACGAAGCGGTAGACGGTGCATCTACAATATCGGCTGCAGTGGAGACTGAGATAGAAGACGCAAGACTGCGCTGATAGGAATCCTGCAGCTGATCTGAAAACGGTACAGTGGCTTCGACAGTACCGACCACCTGTTCAAGTACCCAATCACCGCCAACATTCCCGCCACCGGTGCGGTTATCGCTGGATGCAATATCAACTTCAGCAAGTGCCGCGATATTGGCACCGAGCATCTTACCGGCTTCAGTTGCTGAAAAGTTGCAACCGTAAATCAGTAGATCTCCAGTTTCGGTGAATGCATGACCCCAGTTTGAGATTAAATTTTCATGAGTTGAAAATGTGCTCTGGTTCAGTACAGATTTACCGATATTGACATTTCCGTCGCTACCATGGGAAATCAGATGGACCGCGCTTACGCCTGAATGCTGCGCCAGTATATTTGAAATAAGCTGGATACCATCCTGCTCGGCGCTGATGGTGATAATTTCAAAAGTGCGGTCTGGCGAGCCGTTGGCGAGCAGGTCCTTTACCAATAGCTCGTAGTCTGGAGTGGTCTCATCTATAAAGATGATTTCCACCTGGCTCTCTGTCGAGTTGCTGTTGGTGTTTGGGCTTGCTAGTCCAAGGGTGGATTGATCCGGGTCAGAGAAAGCCTCAATTGAGGACGACGGGGCTTCCTCAACAATACCCACAGAAAAAATACCCGCAGAGAATGGATCTGCGGAGTAGAGCGTGCGAGACTCCAGTGGCTCCAACTGAAAACACTTCCGTGTGCCGGCCTTATTTTTGGGGCGATCGGACACTAATGTGGCATTACCGAGGTGAAAGGGCTACTTATATGATGACGGCAATCAAAGTGTTTTCTATATGCTACTGGCTACAAGAGTTGCATGTGCAAACACTTCGTTTGGCTGGTCCCAGTGTCTGAACTGATAACTGCTTCACTTAATCTACTTCACTATATTTGTGAACTGAATGTTGTCCAGGAGAGACGTTTTTATGGCGCTGTTTTCGACCGCCTATTCCGATGCCCGCGGGAAATTTACCGCAACAGCCAAATCTACCGGAGGCACCGTTGCAGCTATTACCCAGGGCAACGGACTTGAGGTAGACGTTGCTTCCTGGGGTAAACCAAACAAGCCTACGTTGCTGGTCAGTTCAGGATTACACGGTGTTGAAGGTTTTTTCGGCTCGGCCGTACAGTTGGCTGCGATAGAAAAACTATTTTCTGGTTTAGATCCTGTGGTCGATCTGAACGAACTTCATACCGTTTTTGTGCATGGTATAAACCCGTTCGGTTTTTCGCACGGTCGAAGAGTTGATGAAAACAACGTAGATTTGAATCGAAATTTTCTTAAAGACAGGCAGCATTATCGAGGTGCGCCAGATGCATACAGAAAGCTTAACGGATTCTTGAATCCACAATCTCCTCCAGATGCGTTAGAGCCTTATACATTGAAAGCGGCAGCTTATATATTGCGTTATGGTGTACCGGCTCTTAAGGAAGCTATAGCCTGTGGTCAGTATCAGTACCCTAAAGGTATTTTTTATGGTGGTAGTAATTGCTCAACTGCCACAGAGTTTGTAATGGAGAATTGCGAAAGCTGGGTAGATGATGCCAAACTGGTTGTTCATATTGATTTGCACACAGGGCTTGGTAAATTTGGTGAATATAAAATACTGCTTAATGACTCAACGAGCACAGAAGATTACCGCTGGTATGAAAGAACGTTTGGTGAGAACGCCATAGCGGATCTGAAAAGTAAAGATAAAACTGCTTATGAAGTATCTGGTGGCATGGGTGCATGGTTACAAAATAAATTCACTGACCGGCGTTATTACTTTGCCGGTGCTGAATTTGGTACTTATAGTCCGGTTAGAGTACTAGGGGCGTTACGGGCGGAGAACCGCACTCATCACTATGCATCTCCGGACAGTGATCCATATAAAAAGGCCAAAGCGGAATTAATGGAGTGTTTTTGTCCTGCCAGTGAACATTGGCGAAAAAAAACAATTGGTGCTTCAGTTAAAATAATTTCAGCAGCAATTCGTGAGTTACAGTCCCAAAGTAGCAATCAATGATAAACGGTAAAAAATGAAAAGGGTTGATATGTCTGATGGAAGTACAGAGATAGGAGAGCTACTCAAACATATGAAGCCTGAGCTTTTAGCAGGCGAATATGTTTTTCTTAGTTTTCAGTCAAGTGCCTACGGTGATCATACTGAGCTGGCGCCAATCGCATCATTCCGTGAGCAGGAAGGGCTTACATTGGTTGTGCCGAAGGCAAGTGCAGATCAAAATCGGCATTCGTACAGCAGTGTATTCAGGTGTATTACGCTTCAAATTCACTCAAGCCTTGAAGCCGTTGGGCTGACAGCGGCTTTTGCAACTCAACTAACCAAATTCAGTATCAGCGCAAATGTAATCGCCGGCTACTATCATGATCACATTTTTGTTGGCGCAGAGGATGCGATTAAGGCAATAGCTGCATTGCAGGAATTGTCTGCTAGCTCCTGAATGCTCATAGACAGGATGCCTTAAGAAAAAAGATATACGGCGAGCATATGTATGTGTAAGCAAAAGTAGGCAGGCAAAAAAACAGCCGGCTCAATGGCCGGCTGAAGGTTACTCACAAGTTAATGCTCTTTTCTGCAGGATATATTTCCTGATTAATTGACTTTTTTCAGCACCCGAGATTAACGGCTTTGAGTGATGGTCCAGTCGAAAATGTTCATACTACCGGCACCCCAGAAGATTTCAGTACCAACAAGAATGTTAGCCATACACCAGTCATCCTGGATCTGAACCGAGTTGCTATTTGCACCGAATCGTTCACGTACAACATGTGCATTATCACGCGCCCAGTCAATGAAGTCATTCATGTAGATAGTACCGGTAGTCTGCGGGTTCTGTGCAACAAATGCGATATAACGCTCATCAGAATCTTTAGTGTAAACCTTGTAGCTATCTCCACGGATAGTCAAATTGGCAACAAAATCGTTAGGACCGGCAGGTAGTCTTTCAGCACCAGCATCCAGCCAAACCATCACTTCATAAGTATGATTTGAACCACCGCCGCGTCTTACAATGTCGGTGGTACAGTTGCCTGCAGCATTAGTCTGGTAGAAGAACGTCTCTACGGCTACGTTGCGCTCACCGGATATAGTAGTGCCATTCGGGAAACGACTGTTGTTTGATGCATCTACTGCGCGAGATTCGCCAAACTGTGGTCCGTCGTAAGAATAATCGATACGGAAAGTAGGCATCTCACTGATGCGAACCGGCAGACCTGTTTCAGATTGCGGCGCGCTTGTACGGAACTCGTCTTTTGTACCGTAAATCAGTTCTGGATATGAACGTACGTAGAAATCACCTGATGGGTTAGGGTTGCCGTTGATACCTGTAACACCCGGACCCCAGTCGTAGTTCCAGCCTGCAAGAGCGCCGTTAGTGTTGGTGAAGATGCACTGTTCCCATGGATAACCCGGAGCTGCACGGAAAGTACGCCATGCATTGTTATGCAGAATAAAATCACCGATGCGAGTATCAGAGAAATCATTCGGGTTACTCATGATGGTGCAGATTTCTTCAGTTGAGCCTGAAGTCAGTGAAGACACTCGAATGACGTTGCCGTCAACACCGGAAGAAAAGCTTCCTGCGTCAGTGTTGCGATCACCTTGAGTGCTAGTATTGCCACCGTCAGATGAACCACTTCCAGCATCATCAGCAATACCGCCATCTGAGGTGCTGCTACCGGCATCATCAGAGATACCGCCGTCAGAAGTACTGCTTCCGGCATCGTCGCTTATAGTCTGGCCGCCATCAGAAGTGCTGCTGCCGGCATCATCACTGATAGTCTGGCCGCCGTCAGAAGTACTGCTCCCGGCGTCGTCACTGATAGTTTGACCACCATCGGAAGTGCTGCTGCCAGCATCGTCACTGATAGTTTGACTACCGTCTGCATCGTCGTCTTTGTCACCACCTTTGTCGTCATCGTTAATAACTACGATAAGGTCTTCGGCATCATCGTACTTGTCATCGTCGCTGGTGGTTGTTGTAGTTGTTTCTGTGTTTGTATCGGTTGTGACTGTAGTTGCTTCGGTGGTTGTTGCTGTGTTGCCACCAACAGCTGTTTCGACTTCTACTACAGGTGTTGTTGTCGTTGCAGTTTCACCGGTAGTGAGGTCGTTGCTATCACAGGCGGTGAGGGTAATAAGAATTGCACTTGCGAGTATAGTTTTTTGCATTTTATTAGTCCTTTTATAAATCGAACTGTTTATCTGAGAAATCCGGGTGAAAAACAAAACTTAAACTGTCTTCCGGCCTCGTTGAGGGGGCGGATTATATGTGTGTGGTTTGTAAAATGATGTGTGGTACGTATCATTATTGAAACGACCAGGCATGAAATGCGTAGATTGGTAGTGTTAGTGTGACCGGCTTCTCAGCAAAAAAGAGCGGTCTGTCTCTTTTGGACAGAATGGGGAGGAAAAAAGCCCGCCTGACAAGCAAACGGGCTCTAAGATCGGTGTTTAATAAGTGCATATACTCTTAATTCAAACACTTCCAGTTTAATCACCATAACGGAACGCATTTTTTATCGTGCTGCCATGCGATTAATTCGCTTATGCGGCGTCTGCGCTGGGGCTCTTAGGTTTAGAATCGGCAGGTTCGTACGCAAGATTTGAAGCCAGCCACTTTTCTGCAGCCTCTATAGTGATGTTACGTCTTGAGGCATAGTCAGTTATCTGATCATTACCGAGTTTACCAACACCAAAGTAACGGCTTTCCGGATGAGAGAAATACCAACCGCTCACGGATGATGCAGGCCACATAGCCAGTGATTCGGTCAGTGAAATACCTGTGTGCTTCTCTACATCGAGTAACTCCCAAAGAATGGGTTTTTGAGTATGATCAGGGCAGGCGGGATATCCACTTGCTGGTCGTATGCCGCGATACTTCTCTGCGATTACTTCATCCTGCGTAAGTGATTCATCTGATGCGTAACCCCACAAGTTAATTCTGACTTCCCGATGCAAGTACTCGGCAAATGCTTCAGCAAAGCGATCACCGATTGATTTAGCCATAATGTTTGAGTAGGTATCATTAGCCTGATCGTACTCTTTAAGTAATTGATCAAGTCCCAGGCCCGCTGTTACAGCGAAGCAGCCAATATGGTCTGAAACTTCTTCAGAGGTTGGAGCAATAAAGTCGGCTAACGCCATATTTGGCTTACCTTCCGGAGTCGGTGTCTGCTGACGCAAGCCGGGCAGGGTGGCGAGAATTTTTTCAGGGCTTTCCGGGTGGTAGATTTCAATGTCATCTGCATTGATAGAGTTGGCCGGGAAAATTCCCATCACGCCTGTTGCCTTTATCTCAGGACGATCAATAAACGTCTGGATCATCGTTTGGGCATCTTCAAAGAGTTCAGTAGCCTGTTGTCCCAGATTTTTATCCGTCAGAATGCGTGGGTACTTACCCTTAAGTTGCCAAGTATGGAAAAACGGTGTCCAGTCTATGAATGGCACCAGTGTCTCAAATGAAATGTCTTCTATCGGCTTAACACCAGTCATTGCAGGTTTGGCAGGTGGTGTACTTTGCCAGTCTGTTTTGAATGAATTGGCTCGAGCTTTTTCGATCGGCAGCAGTTGCCGCTGTTCGTTTTGTTGTTTGAAGCGTTCCCGGACTTTAGCGTAGTCTTGTTTCAGATCGTTAAAAAATGCCTGTCGATGCTCATGACTAATCAGTTTACCAGCAACACTGACGCTGCGCGACGCATCTGCTACATACACAACCGGGTGATCGTAGTGCGGTGCTATTTTGACTGCGGTGTGCATTTTCGATGTGGTAGCGCCACCGATCATTACTGGAATATTGAGTTCACGGCGTTGCATCTCTTTGGCAAAGTTAGACATCTCTTCAAGAGACGGGGTGATAAGCCCTGACAAGCCGATGATATCTACTTTCTCTTTGAGTGCGGTTTCTATTATCTTATCTGCAGGTACCATGACGCCGAGATCGATCACTTCGTAGCCATTGCACTGCAACACAACACCGACAATGTTTTTACCGATGTCGTGTACATCGCCTTTGACGGTTGCCATTAATATCTTGCCGCTGCTGGAAGACTCCTGACCCTCTTTTTCCGCATCCATGAATGGCAGTAGCCACGCAACAGCTCGTTTCATGACACGCGCAGACTTGACTACTTGCGGCAAAAACATTTTGCCCTCACCAAATAAATCACCGACGACATTCATACCGTCCATCAGTGGTCCTTCGATAACGTGTAGTGGGCGATCGTACTGTTGTCTTGCTTCTTCTGTGTCTTCTTCTATAAAGTCAGCAATGCCTTTAACCAGTGCATGAGACAGTCTTTCTGCAACTGGCAATTCACGCCATTCCTGATTGCGCACTTCAACCTCTGTGTTGTCACCCCGGTAGTTCTCAGCAATATCCAGTAATCTCTCTGTGGCATCTTCGCGTCGGTTAAGTACGACATCTTCAACGCGTTCTTTTAGATCTCCTGGTATATCCTCATAGATTGCCAGCTGACCTGCATTGACGATACCCATTTTCATACCCGCCTTAATGGCGTGGTACAAGAACACAGAGTGAATCGCTTCACGAACTGTGTTATTGCCGCGGAACGAAAAAGATACGTTAGATACGCCACCGCTAACCATGGCATGTGGCAGTGTCTCTGTGATTTGGCGGGTTGCTTCTATAAAAGCAATGCCATAGTCGTTGTGTTCTTCAATACCGGTAGCTACTGCGAATATGTTTGGGTCGAAGATGATGTCTTGTGGAAGAAAGTTAACTTCATTAACTAATATTTTGTAGGCACGGGTGCAAATGTTGACCTTACTTTCTGTTGAGTCCGCCTGACCGTTTTCATCAAATGCCATTACAACCACGGCTGCACCATGTTTCTGGCAAAGGCGCGCGTGGCGGATAAATTCCTCTTCGCCCTCTTTGAGGCTGATTGAATTTACAACACATTTTCCCTGCGCACATTTAAGTCCGGCTTCGATTACGTCCCATTTAGAGCTATCGATCATAAGTGGGACTTTGGCTATATCCGGTTCACCGGCAATCAGTTTTACAAATCGTTCCATGGCAGTCTTGGAATCAAGCAGGCCTTCGTCCATATTGATATCAACGATCTGCGCACCGTTCTCCACCTGCTGTCTGGCCACCTCCAGTGCTTTTTCGTAGTCTCCATCAATAATAAGGCGTTTAAATACTGCTGAACCGGTTACATTCGTGCGTTCACCAACATTGACGAACAAGCTGTTTTTATCAATGGTGCAGGGTTCAAGTCCGGATAGCCTGCATGCAGTGTCTATCTTTGGTATTGCACGTGCTGGTGTCTCCTGGAGTGCATCTGCAATGGATCTGATGTGTTCGGGTGTGGTGCCACAGCATCCGCCGACAATATTAAGAAATCCTGACTCCGCCCACTCTTGTATATGTTCAACCATTTGTTCAGGTGTTTCGTCATAGCCACCAAACGCGTTTGGCAATCCCGCATTCGGATGTACTGACACAGAGGTGTTTGCTACACGGGAAAGCTCTGCGACATATTGCCTAAGATCTTTTGGTCCCAGGGCGCAATTCAGTCCTATTGATACCGGCTGTGCATGTTGTACAGAGTTCCAGAACGCTTCTGTGGTCTGTCCACTAAGTGTTCTGCCGGAAGCGTCAGTGATTGTTCCTGAGATCATCACCGGTGTATCAACGCCTGTATCTTCAATCAGTTGACGAACTGCAAAGATCGCCGCTTTGGCGTTTAAGGTGTCGAAGATGGTTTCAATCATTAAAATGTCTGCACCACCTTCAAGCAAAGCTATCGACGACTCACGGTAGTTGTCTACTAACTCATCGAAAGTCACATTGCGAAAGCCCGGATCATTTACGTCCGGTGAGATCGAGGCAGTGCGGTTTGTTGGGCCAAGTACGCCCGCGACCAGTCGAGGTATTTCCTCGCTTGAAAACTTATCGGCAGCTTCCCGCGCCAGACGGGCGGATTCCCGATTGATGCGAACCACTTGTTCTTCCATATCGTAGTCAGCCATCGCGATACGGGTTGCGTTGAAGGTGTTGGTCTCGATGATGTCGGCACCGGCTGCCAGATACTCTTCGTGGATCTGTGAGATCAGGTCTGGTCGGGTGAGTGACAGAAGATCATTGTTGCCGCGTAGCTCAGATCCATGTTCTGCGAACTCGTCGCCACGATAATCAGCCTCTTCCAGCTCGAATTTCTGAATCATGGTGCCCATAGCACCGTCCAGAATCAGGATTCTTTTGTTTAAGATGCTGATTAGATTAGCTTTATTCATTACGAGGCCCAGATAATTCCAAATTTAGAGTTAATATAGCAAGAAATATACATATAAACATATCTTTATGTTGTTATTTGATTTGCAGTTTAAAGAAATCAAACTCCTCATTGAACCGGGTAGTAATTCTTGAGCCGCGAGCAGCAACCGCCTAAGCTCCTGCCGATGAGCGGGGTATGCGAAATGAACATAGTTGTCTTTGGCGGTAGTGGTGGAATTGGATCTGCGATAGTCAAGCAAGTAACCAGAGTGTTTCCAGACGCTGCGGTGTTTGCTACCTGGAACCGAACTCGGCCAACCGCCGAATCCAGTGTCCGCTGGTCTCAGGTAGATCTGTGTTCCGAGAACAGCATTCAAGAGTTCTCATCTCAATTTAATCAGGTGCACTGGGTTATTAATGCCGCTGGTATGCTGCACGATGATACACAAATGCCTGAAAAATCATTGCAGCAGATTGAGCCAGAGTTTTTTATGCACAATGTTCAGCTCAATGCTTTGTCGACGCTGCTTATAGCCAAGCACTTTCGCGGTGCTCTGAAAGACGCAAACGGTTCTGAGGTAACAAAACAGTTTGCGACTATTTCTGCAAAGGTGGGTAGCATTGAGGATAATCGCCTGGGTGGCTGGTATAGCTATCGATGTTCGAAAGCAGCGCTTAATATGGCAATAAAGAACCTAAGTATTGAATGGTCGCGAACCGTGCCGGATATTTGTGTTACTGCCTTGCACCCAGGTACAACTGACACTGGATTGTCTGCACCTTTTCAGCGCAACGTGCCTGAAGGAAAGTTATTTTCTGCGGATAAAGTCGCTGATTGCTTTGTAAAGCTCATGGTCAAAATGACTACCTCAGATACAGGTAAGTTTTTTAGCTATGATGGTGAAGAGCTTCCCTGGTGAACGACATGATGAAAAACCACAGTGAATAACCAGAGTGATCAAGAAGGGCAGCAATAAGACAATTAAAAAAGCAGACCTGCCATCTAAAACATGTGTGGTATGTGATCGCCCGTTTACCTGGAGAAAAAAATGGGAGCACTGTTGGGATGCTGTAAAGTATTGCTCCAAAAGATGCGCTAAAAAGCAACGTAATATCTGACTAGAGTTTTAAAAATTGTCTGGAGACAACAATGAGTGACCAGGAAAAAATCGACTATGTCGAACTTCCCGCCAGGGATCTTGACGCCAACAAGGCATTTTTCGCAGGTGCATTCGGGTGGGAGTTTGAAGACTTCGGGAGCGACTATACAGCCTTTGCTAATCAGGGGCTGGATGGTGGGTTTTATAAGGCTGATCTAAAGTCTGTGGCGTCGAATGGTAGTGCATTGGTGGTGTTCTTGAGTAAGGATCTGGAAGCCACTCAGAAAAAGATAATCGAATGTGGTGGCAGCATCCTGCGAGAAATATTTTCTTTTCCAGGAGGCCAACGATTTCACTTTGCTGACCCTAGTGGCAATGAATATGCGGTCTGGTCGAAGGGGTAATCAACTAAACAGGAATTTAGTCTGTGTTGGCTCTGCCTATATTGTCTGCCTGGTTGTCTTTAAGGGACTTCGATATTGTTGTGCTTATCCCTCGTTCTGCGGGAAGCTGCTTTAAGCGATCAACCTCTTGCACCTTCTCAGAGATCTCCCTGATCGATCTGCGGTAAGTGCCACGCAGGTGGTTTTTTAAGTGAGATGTTACATTAGAACTGGGGATGCCTTTCAATAGACAGAACAAGGCCAATGCATAGGTGGCTTCTGCCTCCGATAGATAGGCATCACGCTGCGCATACGGGTTATAACAGCTGCCGCAGCCACCGCGAAAATTATAGGCACTATTGGCGAACATCAAACCAAACCCGAGAAAGACTGCCAACAATTCGGTGGCTTGAGGCCAGTAGTCAATGCCTCCGGGAGGAGGTGTTTTACTTGTGCGCCCCATATGATACGACAAGATATGGGCGTAGGTAGCAATCATTCCCTCAGGGTTATTAATCTGTTGCGGGTTATAAGGAATAACCAGCTTTTGACTGTCGTCAATTGATTGATCTGCAATACCACCGGGTCCTCGCAATGCCCCCTGAATTCGAACTTGTTGAGATTCAGTTAGCTGACACACACTCTGATCTTGCACCAGTGTTGGCCAGTGACTGATGCCTGCGTAGCCTTTGATTCGCTCAAAAATAGACTCCGCCATGCCGTGAACACTGTTCATCTTGCCCGGAAAGAACTCGTTAGTCGGACACACAAGGACAGTATCGGTATAGAACAACGCGGCATCAAAATTCTGCAGCGCCCAATCATACGCATTGAATATCCACTCCGATGAGGAAGGATCAATGACAGGTTGCTTGTGAAAAAGTTTGAAAACCATATTGTGACCGGAATATAGAGAAAAGAGCCGTCATCATATCAACATTCTGCGACCAGTTATCATGTCAACGTGGGCGAAGCCTTCCGCATGTCATAGCACCGATCGTAGCGGTCGTACACAGCGCTGTTGGAACAGGCCATCAGTAGCCTTTTTTCTTGTTCGCATCCTTTGCTTCTTTGTTAGCAGCGTCTACGAGTGTCTCTAGAGATTCATCATCATCGTTTTCATCATCGTAGAATTCTTTCAACACGGGTAGTGGGTCAATTGTTCGCCAGGCAGGCAATGATGCCATTACGCTACTGATCAAAAGACCGCCGCGAACCAGCCAGATAACATAACCTATGCCTAAGGCGCTGCTTATCGTTGCAGATGACTGAACCAGAGTGTCTAGCTTGTTTATTAAGTTTTAGTCTGATGCTGGATGCCAGCGCGCAACGATAGAGTGCCAGACGTATTTCTACTCTGACTAATTATAGCTTTAGATCAAGTAGCGTTAGCTGTTTGCCGTGCCCGAATGCAATTGCGGGAATAGGCGTTAGGATTTCCGGATAAATTGTTGTGCAGGTATTACTGTCAGATAGAAGCTAGAGACAGATAATTAGAGCCACTTTTCGTAATCAGACACCAGCAAGTGTACTGGATCAACATCTTCCTCAATTTCTGAAAATCTGCCGATAGGCTGTTGAAATATATTGTCTATCAGATCATCGTTAACAGTTGAGACTTCACCAATAAGTACATCACCACCTTCGCCCCAGAACTCGTGCCAGTTGCCTGGAAGCAGAGTTACGCTTTCACCTGGTTGCAATTGCAGTACGTCTCCCGGAGAGAGTGTTCGTGGTATGCCGTCAGTAGCTATGTTTACTGGTGCTGTCTTATTCAGTTCACCGTTTGCGTCAGACTCGAACATTTTGATAGCGAGGGTCGCACCTCCACGGTTAATAATATCTTCAGCTTTTGTTATGTGCCGGTGCATTGGAGATACCTGATCGTGTCTTGATATCATGACTTTTTCGGCGTAGCACATGCCGCCTCCATTGCGAAGGTTTTCAAGGCTGCCGTTACGTGTGGTGACAAGAACAAGACCAAGCGATGGGAAGTTTCCCTGACCGAAGTCAGTGATATCCCAGCCAAGACGCGCATCTATCAGAGCAGATAATTCTTCTTTTCTGTCAACCAGTTGTTGAGGTGACCAGTATGCAAAGGGAGGGAGATGGATTCCAAAGCTGCGAATAAATTCATCGCTCTCAAGAATAATTTCGTTAATGCGTGAACGCTTCATTTCCTCTCCTTAGTTATGCCATTGCTTTGTGAATAAGTTATTAACTTACTGGGCTGCTATATATTATTCGAAATGCAATCAGGTTTTTGAATTTTTTTGTTTAGCCTGTAGTAATGCTTCACCGAAGCTACCCATCTGGTTTGATGCCTTGGAATTCCCGCTATTCGAATGTCTGGAGCTAGACGATCTCTTATTAGCTTGACCACCGTTAGTGCGCGGTTTGGTAGTTGTTGAGTCAGGCCGTAGTGAAGCCTCACTTTTATCCTTGGCATTGTCATTGAGCTTCATGGTTAGTGCGATTCGTTTTCGCTTTTCGTCCACCTCCATTACTTTGACTTTCACCACGTCACCGGTAGACACCACTTCATGAGGATCTTTAACGAACTTATCCGCCAACGCAGAGATATGTACTAATCCATCTTGGTGTACACCAATGTCCACAAACGCGCCGAAATGAGTAACGTTGCTTATAACGCCTTCCAGAATCATATCTGCCTTAAGATCTGAGATTTTTTCAATTCCGTCTTTGAATGTCGCTGTTTTAAACTCGGGTCGGGGATCGCGACCGGGTTTTTCCAACTCTTTTAAAATATCCTGCACGGTAGGCAAGCCGAACTGTTCATCTGTATAACGTTTCGGGTCAAGCGCGGTAAGCGCTTTAGCGTCTCCAATCAACTTGCGAATATCTGTGCCGGTATCGGCTGCTATCTTCTTTACTACCGGATAGGCTTCCGGGTGAACTGCAGAGGCATCCAGTGCGTTATTGCCATCCATAATGCGAAGAAAGCCGGCACACTGTTCGAATGCTTTTGGCCCAAGGCGTGGTACCTTTTTTAGTTCACTTCGGGTTTTGAATCTCCCGACATCATCGCGGTAGGTAATTATGTTCTCTGCGAGTGTGGTCGAAAGTCCGGAGACGTGAGTCAGTAATTCAGCTGACGCGGTATTGATATCCACGCCTACCGCATTCACGCAATCTTCTACTACAGCATCGAGCGATCCGGCCAGATCAATCTGATTGACATCGTGTTGGTATTGTCCGACGCCTATGGCCTTTGGGTCTACTTTGACCAATTCCGCCAGAGGATCTTGCAGGCGCCGTGCAATTGATGCGGCCCCTCTTAGTGAAACATCAACATCCGGCATTTCCTTTGATGCTGTTTCGGAAGCTGAATACACTGAAGCGCCGGCTTCACTGACAATGATTTTCTGTAAGCCAAGTTCAGGGTGCCTGGCAATAGTGTCTGCTGCGAGCTTATCGGTTTCTCTTGAAGCGGTACCGTTGCCGATGGCCACGAGCGTCGCACCATGTTTTTTTGCAAGCATGGCGATAGCAGCAATAGATTGGTCCCACTGGTTCTTTGGTGCATGCGGGTAGATGGTCGCAGTATCCAGCAGCTTGCCAGTCGCGGCGGTAACCGCTACTTTTACACCGGTACGCAAACCTGGGTCGAGGCCGATCGTGGCTTTTTGTCCGGCGGGCGCCGCGAGTAGTAAGTCGCGCAGGTTTTTAGCAAATACATCTATAGCTTCGGCTTCCGCACTTTCGCGTAATCGTTGCCTTAGTTCTGTCTCAAAGCGGGTATGTAGCTTGATCAGCCAGCATTTACGTACGGTCTCATACAGCCACGTCGAAGATGGCTTGACTTCCAGGTGAGCTGCAATCTTGTTAATGCATGGGTGGCTGTCTTGAGTTTCAGAATCCGGCAGATCAAGGTTTAACCGTAACACGCCGTCGTTACTACCTCGGAACAAGGCCAGAGCCCGGTGTGACGGAATATTTTGAATTTTCTCGCTGTACTCAAAGTAGTCTGCGAACTTGCTATCTTCTTCCTTTTTTGTTTTTACTACGGTGCTTGTCAGTTCTGCCTTATTCCAGAAGAACTCTCGCAGTGAGCCGGTGAGTTCCGGTATCTCTGCAATCTCTTCCATTAATATCTGCCTGGCACCTTCAAGAGCATCGTCTGTGGTGTTTATGTCGTGCTCTTTATTTAGAAAAGCTTCGGCTTCTTTTTCTGGAGAAGCTGAGTGATCTTTTAAAAGCGTATCGGCCAGTGGTTGTAAACCCGCTTCACGTGCTTTCTGTGCTTTGGTGCGGCGTCGCGGTTTGTATGGCAGGTACAAGTCTTCCAGTTCTGTCTTGCTGGTTGCCTCTAAAAAGCTTTGCTTAAGTTCATTCGTGAGTTTGCCTTGCTCTTCAACGCTTGCGATAACCCGCTCTCTTCTGTCATTGAGCTCGCGTAGATAGCTAAGCCGGGTATGCAGGTCACGCAGTTGCGTGTCATCGAGCCCGCCAGTGGCTTCTTTTCTATAGCGTGCAATAAACGGTACGGTGGAACCTTCGTCGAGTAGTGCGATCGCGGCTTCGACCTGTGCGGTTTTCGCACCAAGTTCGCGGGCAATGGTAGAGGCAGTATTCATGTTGTAATTCTGGTTGCGGGACGCTGATTCTACCGTATTGAATTGAAGAGATTGTGAGGGCATTGAGATCTTTTTATGGATTTTAATCATTGCAATTATGGAGAGCGCAAGGTAGCTACCAGTGATGCGGTATGACAGGCGTCGGAAGTAGTGTTGGCGGCGTTAAAATGACGATAGCGGTCTCCGTTGCAAACATGCGGTAACCAGCATATCGTATACTCGGGTAACTGCCAGATTTGACGGAAGAGTCGTTATTTTGTGTCGGCGAATGTTGGTTTGAAGTGGCAGATGAGATAGTACGGCGGCACGCCGGCAAATCCGGGTACAGGAACAAAATGGCTAAACACTTGAAAACGGCCCGTAGTGCCGAACTTCGCGCTGAGGATGACAGCAAAGTTCGATCAATTGTCGAGGGCATTCTGGAAGAGGTCGGCAAACGTGGTGATGCCGCAGTACGCGAGCTTTCGGAAAAGTTCGATAACTACTCACCGGAAGAATTTCTGTTGTCTGCCGGTGATATCGACAAAGCGGTGAGTCAGGTCTCTGAGCAGGATTTAACAGATATCAAGTTTGCCCAGACACAGGTGAGGAATTTTGCTGAACATCAGAAAGCGTCTTTGTCAGATGTCGAGGTAGAAACCACACCAGGGGTGATTCTCGGTCATAAGAATATCCCGGTTAATTCTGTTGGCTGCTATGTGCCGGGTGGCAAGTATCCTATGGTTGCCTCGGCCCATATGAGTGTTGTGACTGCGACGGTTGCAGGCGTTAAACGCATTATTGCTTCTGCACCTCCACAGGGTGGCGCTCCGCATCCAGCTATTGTGGCAGCTATGCATCTTGGTGGCGCAGATGAAATATATTGTCTGGGTGGTGTGCAGGCAGTGGCGACAATGGCACTTGGTACCGAAACGGTAGCGCCGGTAGATATGTTGGTCGGG
Organism: uncultured Granulosicoccaceae bacterium; assembly: GCA_938020525.1. Classification (GTDB taxonomy): domain Bacteria; phylum Pseudomonadota; class Gammaproteobacteria; order Granulosicoccales; family Granulosicoccaceae. Next base: position 47,080 of record CALIHW010000052.1, read on the forward strand.
CCGGGTAATGCATTTGTAGCTGAGGCAAAACGGCAGCTGTATGGCCGGGTCGGTATAGATTTGTTTGCAGGTCCCACAGAAACTTTAGTCATTGCAGATGACACAGTAGATGCAGAGATGTGTGCCACAGACCTGCTGGGGCAGGCCGAGCACGGAGTGAACTCTCCGGCAGTGTTGATAACTAATTCCGAATCACTTGCCAAAGAAACCTTAAAAGAGATAGATCGCATACTCGGTATTTTGCCAACCGCAGAAGTCGCCAGAGCATCATGGGAAGACTATGGTGAAGTAATTCTATGTAGTGACTATGACGAGATGCTGGAGCAGGCAGAATTCGTCGCCTCTGAACATGTACAGGTAATGACAGATCGGGATGACTGGTTCCTGGAAAACATGACTAACTACGGTGCCTTGTTTCTCGGCCAGCGAACCAACGTTGCCTATGGTGATAAAGTTATCGGCACCAATCATACACTGCCAACTAAAAAAGCAGGTCGCTATACAGGTGGGTTGTGGGTTGGCAAGTTTATCAAAACACACACTTATCAAAAGGTCACCACCGACGCAGCATCTGCAATGATGGGAGAGTATTGCTCACGACTTTGTATGCTGGAGGGATTTATCGGTCATGGTGAGCAGGCCAATCTCAGGGTAAGACGATTTGGCGGCAGGAATGTGCCTTACGGTGAGCCGGCACTGCCTGTGGGTAAGAAGTAGTGCTAATTGGTAAGAATTTATGAAATTACCTGAAACTCCATCTCAAAGGCTCGATGGTAAGCGTGCGCTTGTTGTTGGTGCATCAAGTGGTATTGGGTTGGGTGCGGCAGTGGCTTGTGCAGAAGCAGGAGCGCATGTAGTGATGGCTGCTCGCAGTGCTGATAAGTTAGCCCAGGCGGTTGATGCGGTAAACACTAAGGGCTACAGCGCAGAAAGTATGCTGATGGATATCAGCAGTGTTGACTCAATAACCAGCTGTATGAAATCTCAAAGTGCGTTTGATGTTGTGGTTAACTCAGCTGGCACAGCTAATCATAAACCGGCACTGGAAACCACAGCCGTTGATTATCAGGCAGTGATGGATACTAACGTTCGTGGCGCCTATTTTGTTTCTGTGGGTGCAGCCCACGGTATGGTTGCAACAGATAAGGGCGGTTCTATCATCCATATCTCTTCGCAGATGGGTCTGGTCGGTGGTCTTGATCGTACAGTGTACTGTGCATCCAAACATGCGCTTGAGGGTATGGTAAAAGCGATGGCTATCGAGTGGGGGCCGCATAATATACGTGTCAATACAATCTGCCCGACTTTTATCAAAACCCCGTTAACCCAGCCAACCTTTGATAACCCGGAGCGGGTTGAGTGGATAAAATCGAAAATTAAACTCGATCGAATCGGGGAGATTGAGGACATCATGGGCTGTGTCTTATACCTAGCCGGAAACGGATCTGTAATGGTAACGGGCACTTCACATCTAATAGACGGCGGATGGACAGCGGGATGACAATGCAGGGTTTTGATCCAAAGTGGAAGGACTTTCCGGATTACATTATCGGGATTACCAAAGAAATTTGGGAGGACCGCCAGATACATTCATTGATGGATCTTTACTCGGCTGATATTCCGGTACGATCCCCCGGTTCAGTGGTAGTTGGCAATGAGTCGGTTATCGCGGCAACCATGGCAACGTTAAGTGAGTTTCCTGACCGGCAGCTACTTGGTGAAGACGTTATCTGGTGTGGTGAGAACGGCAATGATGACGATGCGGCGTTGTTGTCATCGCATCGAATTCTGTCTACGGCAACACATGCCAAACCGGGTATCTATGGTGAACCGTCCGGTGAGAAGTTGCGTTACAGGATCATTGCAGACTGCGCTGCAAAGAACAACCAGATCTATGATGAATGGCTTATTCGTGATCAGGGTGCGATCGTGCGGCAACTCGGATGGGATCCCAAAGAATACGCAGCTGATCTAATTGAAAAGGAAGGTGGTCCGGAGTATTGCGTAAAACCGTTAACCGCTGATAACGATATTGATGGCCCTTATAAAGGCACTGGTAACAATAATCAATGGGGCAATAAGTACGCAGATATGATCAGCCGAATCATGAGTGCTGAGATGTCTGCCATCCCCGCAGATTATGATCGAGCCTGTGCAATGGAGCTTCCCGGTGGTATCAGTCGGACTGGCCACGAAGCTGCAGATGAATTCTGGATGGGTCTGCGAGCATCATTCCCCAATGCAGAGTTTACAGTACACCATGCTCTGGGTAGAGAAGATCCGCTTATGCCACCGCGGGCAGCTGTTCGATGGTCATTGCATGGTAAGCATGATGGCTGGGGTGCTTTTGGTGCACCAACTGATGCCGACGTCTATGTGCTTGGTATTAGTCATGCAGAGTATGGCCCTTATGGTTTGCGTCGTGAATGGGTGTTGTACGATGAGGCGGCCATTTGGAAGCAAATTATTTTAGGAACAGGCGAGCTATGAGGTTTAAGTTATGAGCGCCGCTAATATGCATCAACGCATTGTGCGTTATGGTGAGCTAAAGCCGTGTAAAACTGCTTTTATTGACGCGCATACACCGGGGTCTGACAAAAAAGAAAATTTCACCATTATTGGTGCTGGTGTTTCTGAAAGCGCTGATCAACATGTGCATATTTCAGATACTCCGGGGTTTAATATCGGTGCTGCCGGTCAGCCGCCGAAGTGTCGTAACTCGCTGCATACACACACTACTGCAGAAGTATTTTTTGTCTTGTCCGGCCGCTGGCGTTTTTTCTGGGGAAATACTGGTGATGCCGGTGAGGTTATATTAGAAGAAGGTGATCTGATCAATATCCCGACTCATATGTTCAGAGGTTTTGAAAATATTGGTACCGACTACGGAATGATCATGGCTGTGCTCGGTGGCGACGATGCAGGGGGCGGCGTAGTTTGGGCACCGCAAGTTATTGAAGAGGCGAGTAATCATGGATTGATTCTTGGTGATAACGGTGTTTTGTACAACAGCAAAAATAACGAAAGCCTTCCGCAAGGTGTGGCGCCAATGCCAACGCTTTCGGCGGCTGAAGTAGCTAAATTTCAACAGCCTGCAGCACATGAGGTTGTGCCGCGATTTGTTGCAAGATACTGGGATATGATAGCTATGGCATCGGATCAACCTGTGTCTGTGTTAGCAGCAGACGGCATGCTAAAAGATAAGCCGGGGTTTGAGATTGATCTAATCAATCGCACATCAATAAGTAATTCCCCCTACAGCACTGAACGACATGAAATACTGATGATTATGCGTGGTCATTGGGTGTTGAGTTGGGCGCAGGAGCAAACGGTGCTGGCACCGGGAGACGTTTGTGCAGTACCTCCAGGTGTAGAGCATAGTCTTGAGGCGTCGATGAGCGGCGAGGCAAGTCTGTTCAGGGTGCGCAATACAGATGATCCTGCAGGTGCCACTCACTGGATTTAGGCGTGAAATCACAATTGCAGCGGTTATCTTTCGAGGCAAAGTGTTGGCGAGTCGTCTCTGGCTCGATCCATCAGGAATTAAGAATATAACTAGCGCTGTGGGTAGGCAATGCGGCTTATCTTTATTGGTGTTCAGACTCATTGCGGTCTTTTTATAACGGAATTCAGTATGACTAAAATTGCAACTACCCACGTCGGTTCATTGCCTCGCACGCAAGAAGTCGTGGATCAAATCTTTGCCAGAGAGCACGGCAAACCGTATAGGCAGGATGAATTTGATCAGGTGATGACTGATGGAGTGGACAAGACTGTCGAGCGTCAGAAGCATGCAGGTGTAGAGATTGTTTCGGACGGTGAGACATCTAAAATTTCCTACAGCACCTATGTTAAGGATCGCTATGAAGGTTTCTCAGGCGACAGCCCGCGTAATGCTCCGGCAGATCTCAAAGCCTACCCAAACTTTTTAGAGCGTATCGCAGACAGCGGTGGCACACCACAATATGCACGCCCACAATGCACCAGTGAAGTGAAGTCTAAAGGGCAGGGTGAATTGCAGAAAGATATCGATAATCTTAAGTCTGCAATGAACAAACACGGTATCGAACGGGGGTTTATGAATGCCGCTTCACCGGGTGTGATTTCGTTGTTTCTTAACAATGTTTATTACCCCACTCGTGAAAAGTACCTTGAAGCACTCGCCAACGTGATGAAACAAGAATACGAAACCATTGTGGCAGCGGGCCTTGATGTGCAGCTTGATTGTCCTGACCTGGCGCTGTCACGGCATATGCTATTTAATGACTTATCGGATGATGAATTTTTATCAGTAGCCAATTCTCATGTTGAGGCATTGAACTATGCAATCAGTGACATCCCAAAAGACAAGGTCCGCGTGCACATATGCTGGGGTAATTATGAAGGGCCGCATACCTGTGATATCGGAATGGACAAAGTATTGCCCACACTTTTAAAGACCAAAGCGAAGTATTTGTTGTTTGAAACTTCCAACCCGCGTCATGCACATGAGTGGACCGTGATCGAGGATCAAAAGAACTCCATACCGGATGATGTTGTTCTGGTGCCTGGTGTCGTCGATACAACAACTAACTTTGTCGAACACCCTGAACTCGTCGCTCAGCGTATAGAGCGGTTTGCCGGTATCGTCGGGCCGGAGCGGGTTATTGCAGGTTCTGATTGTGGTTTTGGAACCTTTGCAGGTTTTGGTTCAGTGGATTCAGAGATTGCCTACGCCAAGCTGGAGTCCCTGGCCAAAGGTGCGGAACTCGCCTCTTCGCGGGTTTAATATTTTGTGTCTGCCCTCCACACGGCAGAACCTCAAAATGTGGGGATAAATTTGCCCAAATATGGGCAAAATAATTGATATTATGGCCTGATCTTCGCCTAATAGCCTCACATGCCACACCAAGACGTTAATGACCTAATTGAGCACCTGAGCCGGACGACAGCGCTCAGTGAGGCGCAATCGGGTCAGATTGTCGATGAGGTGTTGGCGTTCTTTAATGAAGACGTAGAGTCGTTTATTAGACGGCGGCATCGAGAGTTGCAGCAGCAGGGGATTTCAAACGCGAAAATATTCACGGCCATACAGGTTGAACTGTCCGGACGGTTGTTTCCCGCAGAGAAACTCACTGAGCGCAAGATCCGTCGAGTGATTTATGGCTGATACATAAGGTCAATCTAACTGGCCTGGTTTGCGGAGATAACTATGTGTGGAATTATTGCGTATACAGGTGGGCAACAAGCTGTGCCGGTTCTAATGAATGGGCTGCGTCGGCTTGAGTATCGCGGTTATGATTCGGCAGGCATCTCGGTTAGCAGTCGGAAGAAACTTCGCACCTGGAAGTCTGCGGGAAAAATTAACGTACTTGACTCGCAGCTACCTGAATCAATCAAGGCACAGTGCGGTATTGGTCATACTCGTTGGGCAACTCATGGAGCCCCTACAGATGAGAACGCACACCCGCATACCGATACAGAAGAGTCGGTCACTGTGGTGCACAACGGTATTATTGAAAATGTTGATGCACTAAAAGATAAACTCACAGTCGAGTATAAGTCGGAGACTGACTCTGAAGTATTGGCGCATTTACTATCGCAAACTATAAAAGAAAAAAAATGTTCATTGATTGATGCAATGCGTGAGGTATTGTCACGCGTAGTTGGAACCTATGGAATCGCCGCTATAAGTGCTGAAGAGCCTGAAAAAATTGTACTTGCCAGAAGCGGCAGCCCGGTAATTATAGGAATCGGTGAGGGTGAGATGCTTGCGGCATCTGATATGTCTGCTTTGTCTCGCTACACCAGGGAAGTCGTACATCTGGATGACGGTGAGGTGGCACAGATAACACCGGACGGATTCGAAGTGACTCTGCTAGATGCCAGTCCAACTGATAAATCATCTATGACGCTGGTCAGTAATATTGAAGACTATGACAGAGGTGGCTACGAGCACTATTTGTATCGTGAAATCGTAGACCAACCGGATACCGTTAGAAGAACCATCAGTGGCAGGCTGGATAAGCGATTTAATACCGCAAGACTCGGTGGGCTCAATATGGAAGCTCGGGATCTCTTGCAAATTCAACGGGTCAAGATACTTGGCTGTGGTTCTGCATTATACGCGGGTATGGCAGGGGCCAACATGATCGAGTCATTGTCGAGGATCCCATGTGATGCTGAGCCTGCAGCAGAGTTTCGCTATCGAAACCCTGTTATTGAGGCCAGTACACTTTATATTGTCGTGAGTCAGTCCGGCGAGACATTTGATACGCTGGCAGCGACCAGGGAGATTCAACGTAAAGGTGGGTTTGTACTTGGTATCGTCAATAGTGTGGGTAGCACCATTGCTAGAGAGGTTGACGGTGGTGTGTATATGCATGCAGGGCCTGAGGTTTCGGTTGCCTCTACCAAAGCATTTACTTCAATGCTTAGTGTGTTTTCATTATTGGCAATTTTGCTTGGCAGATCACGAGACGTTTCACCGCAACGTGGTGCGCAATTGCTTCTAGCGCTTGAACAAGCACCAGATAAAATTGCAGATGTGCTTGCCTTGGAGACACATATAGCAGACATCGCCAAAGAGTATGCTAATAGTCACAGTGCGTTTTTTATTGGCAGGACTTCGGCCTACCCGGTAGCACTTGAAGGTGCGCAAAAGCTCAAGGAAATATCGTATATACACGCTGAAGCTTATCCTGCATCTGAACTAAAGCACGGACCACTGGCATTGGTCTGCGCGGAAACCCCTTGCGTTGTTGTTTTGCCAGAATCTGAATTACTGGACAAATCTATGGGGGCACTTGAAGAGATCAAAGCACGTGGTGCGCCGGTCATTGCAGTGACAGATTCAAGTAACAAGCGTATTGATAAGCTGGCAGATCATGTCATTCGTACCCCACTAGCTGATGAGCTTGTGCAGGGAATGGTGATGGGAGTAGCGTTACAGATATATGCCTATCACAGTGCCGTAGCGCTTGGCAGGGATGTAGATCAACCAAGAAATCTGGCTAAGAGTGTAACTGTAGAGTGATTGGTGGTTATGAGCAGCGTAGTCATGTAGCGTGATAATAAAGTTGGTAACTTTATAAGATGGTAACTATTCCTGGCAGTTCGCTGGGTTCCTGACTAGCAGCTCTCGGCCATTGGACGAAACCGCTACGCGGTAGAAGTACCTTAACATCCGTTCTTTTTATACAAACACAGTGAAATAAGCAGGGTCTCTCCTATGCTGTTTTGTGGTTCCCCAACCGCAAACCAACAAGGAGAAAACCCCATGGGTAATTCTAGCAGTAGTATTAGTCCCCTGCGTCAG